>CAYLYC010000131.1:0-4033 GCA_964387715.1 uncultured Eubacteriales bacterium
CCGCCTACGATACCCAAAGACAGAACGCCAAGCAAACTTTTGGCATTGACCCGACGATCTTCCCGTTCTACCCAAATAGAAGATTTATATTCATTGGCTTTTTGGATAAAAAAGGTTGCGGGACGAGCATGAAGCCCAACTTTATTTTGAACCATTACATCTTTAACAAACATGTGAGATCTCTCCTGTAATCAAATAAGTAAACAAATAAATCTATTCAGTATTATACCACAAATTTCAATTCCGTCAACGAATTTCCACCAAAGTTTTTTCAAAAAACCGAAAGTTCTACTCCCCAAACAAACCAGGGGAAATTAAATTCATTCGGTTTGTGCAAATTTTACAGAATTTCACGGCCCTATTGATGGTTCTATACAAAAGGTTCTTGTTTGGATAATTCTTTAAGGAAAATTTCGTCCTGGGGCGTAAGAGGGGCTGTTTCCAACATCTCCGGCCGTTTGTTTCTGGTACGGAGCAAGGATTGCTGACGCCGCCATTGTCTAATGTTTTCGTGATGGCCTGACAGCAACACCTCCGGCACTTCCCTGCCTTCCCACACTCTGGGACGGGAATACTGAGGATATTCCAGCAAACCGGAAAAATGACTTTCCTCGGTAAAACATTCCTCTGCGGAAAGTACGCCGGGCACCATACGGCACACCGCATCTGCCAACACCATGGCAGGTAGTTCGCCTCCGGTAAGCACATAGTCGCCAATGGAGATCTCTTCCACCTCCATGGCTTCCAGCACCCGCTCATCCACCCCTTCATAATGACCGCAAAGAAGCAACAGGCGAGGAAGTTTTGACAGTTCCATCGCTTTTTGTTGGGTCAGGGTCTTACCCTGGGGGGAAAGGTAGATCACGTGGGGCTTTGCCGGATGCATCTCCTTCACCGCCAAATAACAATCGTAAATAGGTTGGGCTTGCATCACCATACCCATGCCGCCGCCAAAGGGAGCGTCATCCACCTGTTTTTGTTTGTTGGTGGTATAATCCCGGATATTGTGACAGGCAATATCCAGCAGTCCTTTTTCTACCGCTCTTCCCACAATGCTCTGCCCCATAACGGTCATGCACATTTCAGGAAACAGGGTTAAAAAATCAATCCTCATCCTCAAAAATCCCCTTTAACGGCAGAATGCGCACTTCATCCTGTTCCACGTTCACATGACTTACCACTTGAGGAATCGCAGGAATCAAATATTCCTTCCCCCCTCTGGTAATGTGCCACACATCGTTGGCGCCGGTTTGGGAAACGTCGGTAATGACGCCCAGGAGTTCACCGGTTTGGTCATGGAACACCTGACAACCGATGAGATCCACCACCAGGTACTGCCCTTTTGCCAGTTTAATATCCTTGCGATGGATATACACCGTCTTATCCCGATAAGCGGCCGCCGACTCCACCGAGTCCACACCCTTGGCTTTCAGAATAACCATCGATTTATGTACCCGCATTTGAACCGCTCTTAAGGAGGTTGTTCCCTGAGGGTCCAGATAAAGGGTCTTGTACCGAAGCAGATCCTCCGGCGTATCACACCAGGGTTGCACCCGCATCTCCCCACGAACACCGTGGGTGCCGGTGATCTTCCCTGTTTCAATATATTGACATTTCATACAAAAGGTTCCTATTCTTGCCGTTTGGCTCTGCCCATCAGGTTGTCCACTGCGGTACGGGCATCGGCATTTTCATAACAAACCGCATAGCATTGTTCTACGATGGGCATATCCACGCCGTGTTGTTTTGCCAGTTGATAAGCCGATTGCACTGCAAAAAAGCCCTCAACCGTGCCCACCAACTCCACTGCTTGTTTGGGGGTAAGCCCTTTGCCGATATGCACACCGGCACGGTGGTTTCTGGAAAAAATACTGTTGCAGGTTACGATCATATCCCCTACACCGGCAAGACCGTAAAAGGTTTCGGCTTTTGCGCCCAGCGCCACCCCCAGCCGTGCCATTTCTGCCAGGCCCCGGGTCATCAATGCGGCTTTGCAGTTGTCCCCTGCATGAAGCCCGTCGCACACGCCGGATGCCAAGGCAATCACGTTTTTCAATGCGCCGCCCAGTTCAACCCCAACGATATCGTCATTCACATACACCCGTAAGGAGGGTTGCATCAAATCGTCCTGCACCGTCTTTGCCGCCGCCATATCATGGGAGGCGCTGACAATGGAGGTGGGTTTTCCCCGTCCAACCTCTTCCGCATGGGTGGGGCCGGAAAGGGCAACCACCGGATTGCCGGGCATGATTTCTTCCAATATCTGGCTCATGCGCAAACCGGTACCTTCTTCGATGCCTTTACTGGCGTCGATCACAATGGTATCTGCCGTTACGTATGGCGCAACCTGTTGGGCGGTACTGCGCACGTAAATAGAAGGCACCACCATCAACAAACGGTCGGCTTGGGAAGCCAGGGAAATATCGGTGGTAAAACCGATTTCCTCCGGAATTTTCACCCCGGGGAGCAACCGAACGTTTTCCCGTTTTTCCACCAATTCGGTAATTTCTTTTTCAAAGCAAGACCATACGGTCACCTGATGTCCGGCGCGGTGGGCTGCCAAAGCCAGTCCAAGACCCCAACCGCCGGCACCTAATACAAAATAATTTGCCATCGGGAATGCCTCCTTGACAGATTTCTCCATTTTAGAACAGTATAACCTAAATGGCAGAAAAAAACAAGGGGGCTGTTAAAAAACCTTTGGTTTTCACAACCCCTATATATAATATTATTGATCGATTGGATACTTATAGTAATAACTTTTGAATATCACATCACTACTTAAACGCATCAAGAGGCAAAAACACTCACTTCCATTCCCATTTTTTTAAAAATTCTTCAGTTTTTTCCGGTAAAAGAAAAATCGACACGGCCACAAGCCATGTCGATCGATAGCAACGATTGCTAAAGGGTATTCCTAATAACGATGGTAGAAATCAGTCGATTTCCACAGCCACTTTTTGATCTTTGCGACTGGCGGCGGCACGCATTACGGTACGGATTGCTTTTGCGATTCTACCTTGTTTACCAATTACCCGGCCCATGTCGCCTTCGGCAACGTGCAGATGGAAAACGATAACGCCTTCTTCGTCTGCTTCGTCCACTGTAACAGTAACTTGATCAGGATTTTCTACCAAACCCTGTGCCAGTGTAATAAGAAGTTCTTGCATGTTGACACCTCCCATTTCCAAAATTAGATGATACCATTCTTTTTCAGCAAAGACTTAACGGTTTCGGTGGGTTGAGCACCGTTTTGCAACCATTGTTTTGCTTTATCGCTGTCGATTTTCACTTCAGGAGTTTCGCCCAGCGGATTGTAATAGCCGATTTCTTCGATGAAACGACCGTCACGGGGACTTCTGCCATCTGCTACAACGATACGATAGAAAGGAGCTTTTTTAGCACCCATACGACGCAATCTCATTTTTACTGCCATGTTTTTTCACCTCCTGTGAAAAATTCCGTTATCTTCACCGGTTTGCACCGGATGAAATCTAAAATTTGAAACCGCCGGGAGGCATCATGCCGTCCAAGCCGCCCATGCCACCCATTCCGCCAAAGCCGCGGCGTCCTTTTTTAGGACCTTTTTTCATTTGCTTGATCATCTGCTTCATTTGCTGATGCTGCTTTAACAGACGGTTTACGTCCTCCACCTTCATGCCGCACCCTGCAGCGATCCGCCGCTTCCGGGAGGGGTTGATGATGTCCGGTTTTGCCCGTTCTGCCGGGGTCATAGAAAGAATGATGGCTTCAATGCGGTAGATCTGACGGTCGTCAATTTCCACATCCCGCAGTTGCCGTTCCATACCGGGTACCATGCCCAGCATTTTTTTCACAGAACCCATTTTTTTGATCTGCCCGAACTGTTCCAGCAGATCGTTCATATCAAATTTATTCTCTTCCAACCGACGGGCCATTTCTTCTGCTTTTTTCTCGTCCAGTTGGTTTTCGGCTTGTTCGATCAGGGTAAGGATATCCCCCATTCCCAAAATACGGGATGCCATACGGTCAGGGTGGAACACCTCCAGATCGT
>CAYLYC010000132.1:0-3999 GCA_964387715.1 uncultured Eubacteriales bacterium
GGATTCGTCTTGCCTGGGAAATGGGTTGTAAGATCTCCCATTTGGACTATGTGCAATTCCACCCCTCCTCCTTTGCCGGCGGACCTCCTTCCCGTCAGCGTTTTTTGATCAGCGAAGCGGTGCGGGGCGAAGGGGCATATTTGCTCAACTATAAAAAAGAACGGTTTATGCACTTATATGACCAGCGGTTGGAACTGGCACCTCGGGACGTGGTGGCGAAATCCATTATTTTGGAAAGCCGACGCCAAGCCGACGAACGGTTTTATTTGGACATTGCTTATAAAGGGGAAGAATTTTTAAAGAAGCGATTCCCCATGATTTATGAAAAATGCCTGGCTTCCGGTATTGACATGACCAAAGAACCCATCCCCATTTTCCCCTGTCATCATTATTTGATGGGTGGGATCCAGGTAAACACCAACGCCAAAACCGATATTGACCGGTTGTACGCCGCCGGCGAATGTGCTTGTACCGGCGTTCACGGTAAAAACCGACTGGCATCCAACTCCTTGTTGGAAGGTCTGGTGTTCGGGCGACGGGCCGCCCAGGATATTTGCCGCAAAAGTGTGGGTGAGCAGTTTACACCTCCCTCCCCGCCCCTGCCGGATGATTGTTCAGGCGCTCCCCTGCCCACCGGCATGGATACTGCCATTAACGATATTATGCAACAATCCTCTTTTGTCATCCCGGATATGGGTGCTGTAAGAGAGGGGTTAAAACGGGTGGATCAAACCATCAACCGTTTGAAAAGCGGCCACTTTGCTTTAACCAAGGAATATTTTGAAACCCTGTCCCTTGCCACCGTGGCACACATTATTTTAAAGGAGATTCAAAACCGATGATGTTACCGGAATTTTATGTGGATGATCTGATTCGTTCCGCCCTGAAAGAAGATATCAATTATATTGACGTGGCAACCGATCTGCTGTTAGATCCCAGCCAGATCGCCACCGCCAATATGCTTGCCAAAGCAGACGGTGTGCTGTGCGGTGTGGACGTTGCCCTGCGGGTATTCCAACTGTTATCCTCCGACTTTACCTTCCAAGTATATAAGCAAGACGGCGACATTCTTCGCAAAGGGGATATCATCGCCAAGGTTACCGGTCCGGTCACCCTTCTGTTAAAAGGGGAACGCACCGCACTGAATTTGATTCAACATATGTCCGGCATTGCCACGGCTACCGCAAAATTGGTGGCTTTAACCGCCGGTACCTCCGCCACCATTGCCGACACCAGAAAAACGCTGCCGGGAATGCGGGCGTTGCAAAAATACGCTGTCACCTGCGGCGGTGGGAAAAACCATCGGTTTAATTTATCCGATGCAGCCATGTTGAAAGACAACCACGTTGATGCTGCCGGCGGTATTACCGGCGCTGTTACCAAACTGCGGTCCAAGTTGGGGCATACCGTAAAAATTGAGGTTGAGACCCGCACACTGGAAGAAGTGGAAGAGGCCGCCCGGGTGGGTGCTGACATCATTATGTTGGACAATATGGACAACGAGACCATGGCAAAAGCGGTTGCCATCATCAACGGCAGAGCATTGACCGAAGCGTCCGGCGGTATCACCCATGAAACCGTTACCGGCATTGCCCAAACCGGTGTGGATATTATTTCGGTGGGAGCGATCACCCATTCGGTTACCGCCTTTGACATTTCCCTGAAGATACAAAAGTAATATGATTATTTTAGCAGTTGATTACGGTGACGTTCGAACCGGTCTTGCCATCTGTGATAAAAATCAGATCCTGGCCAGTCCGGTGGGCACCATCACCCAGACCGACCCTCAAAAACTCATAGAAGAAATCACCGCCATCGCCAAGGAACGGAAGGCCCAGTTGTTGGTGGTGGGCGAACCGGTAAACATGGACGGAACACGGGGTGAACGGGCACAAAAATGCGCCGCCTTTGCCAAAGAACTCTCTGACTTTGCCGGACTTCCCTATGCCCTTACGGACGAGCGTTGCACCACCATGATGGCACACAACGCCTTGAACGTAACCAATACCCGGGGCAAAAAGCGTAAAGCGGTGGTGGACACCGTTTCCGCCGTTATGATCTTAGAGGGATATATGGCACGTCATCCTCTATAACAGATAAGCACATCCCCGCAGGAGAACCCTTCTCCTGCGGGGATCGATTTATCGCCACAGATACTTCATGCAGGTTGATATCCGTTTTTTACCGCTTTGAATAATGCGGCAGACGGTGGACTTGTTAATACCCAATATTGAGCCAACCTCCGCCATGGTGAGATTTTCAAAGAAATACAGTTCCATCACCTGTTGTTGCCGATGGGTCAATTCATGCCTGAATATCTTCATCATCAATCTCTTTAAAATTGCCCGATGGCAGTCAGGGGTTCCGTCATCCTCATAAAACCGTTGCAATCCCCCCAGCATTTCTCCGTATTCATTCAACTGTACCCGTCGGCTCATTGTTCTCCCCCCTTTTCGTAATAGGAAATTAAGTATTTCCCTGTTTTCCGGCAATGCGTGGCTTCCTGGGACAGGTAATAGATGCGCCGACGAAGCAATGGATCATCTCCGGCTTTCGCCAATTCCCTCAACTTCCGCAAACGGCTGCGCAATACCTTTTCCTGTTCCAGATACTCATATCCCAATTCTTTTAACGTCATTGAAATTCATCTACCTTTACACAATTTGTTGTGCTATCCCTTGGCCAAGTGAAGCATATACCAAGTTCTTTCCCTTGGTACACCTCAAAAATAACACGATTTGTGTAGTTGTTCAAGATATCTACAACACATTTCGTGTGGCTCTGCGTTGTTGTGTTCTGTTTTCGGGACTTTGTTTGGCTGTTTGTGATTTTTTTCTTGCCACTAAACAAATCGTGTGGTAAAATATCAGTATACAGGGGATGTGTTTCCTCTTTTTTGGCCGAAAGGGTGAGCAGAATGTTTGCAGATAAAATGAAAGAATTGCGCCAAAAGCATCACATGACCCAGGCGGAGTTGGCACAGGCGTTGGGGCTTTCTCCCAGCGCAGTTGGCATGTATGAGCAAGGACGACGGGAACCGGACCTTTCCATCATTATGAAGTTGTGTCACATTTTTCAGGTTCCTGCCGACCATTTGTTGGGCAACGATGAGCCGGAAAGAAATTTTGAAATACGGGACGTACTGCAGGATATCCAGACCCGGTTGTTGTCGGCCGACAGCTTGACCTTGGATGGTTCGCCCATCAGCCGCAACGACATTCACCGATTGGTGGATGCCATAGAAGTCAGCACAGCCGTGGTTTTGGACAGGGTGGAAAAGCCGGACAACGACCAATAACCTAACCCAACCGTTCGTCTTTTTATGAAGTATTCACATTTTGTCACATGAAAAATGTTGTGATTTTGTAACACAAATTGAGAAAATCTTCTTGCAATTCAACAGCGGTTGATTTATAATGTACTCGTTATAGACAATGCTGTAATATATAGGAGGAATGTATATGGAATTTCTGTACAACTACTATCCGTTCATCACATTAGCGATCGCATTGGTGGCGTTGCTGTATGTGGCTATCACAGCGAAACGGGTAACCAAGTTCAGCGAAGGAACCGATTTGATGAAAAAGATCTCTCGGTCCATTCGGGACGGTGCTGCTGCCTTCTTAAAACGGCAATACACCGTGGTAGCTATTTTCTTTGTGGCGGTCTTTTTGATCCTGGGTGCTTTGGCACTGTTCGGTCAACTGAACCCCTTCATGCCTTTCGCCTTCCTGACCGGCGGTATTTATTCCGGTCTTGCCGGCTATATCGGTATGAAGATCGCTACCGCTTCCAACGCCAGAACCGCTTATGCCTGTACCAAAAGTTTGAATCAAGGGTTGCGGGTTGCCTTCTCTGCCGGTTCGGTTATGGGCTTCACCGTGGTAGGTCTTGGCTTGCTGGACGTTTCCGTATGGTTGATTCTGTTGAAATATGTTTTCCATCTTGATGCCGATGCCATTACCACCGCTATGGTTTCCTTTGGTATGGGTGCTTCTT
>CAYLYC010000133.1:0-3961 GCA_964387715.1 uncultured Eubacteriales bacterium
CCAATGATTTTCATATCCGGCGATTTCTTCAAAATCCTCTTGGCATCGTTAATATAATGCTTCGATACCGCCTGTTCCATGGGGGTGTTGATATACAGCACCAGCAGCGCCAGTACGGGGGTAAACGCATAGAAGCACAAAGGAATCAGCGCAAATACCAGGCGCAGTTCCGGCAATAAAAACCACAGCACACAATCGGCAGTCAGCAACACAAGGGCGGTTGCCAATTGACGTTTTACCCTGGCAGTAAACACCAAGGGTTTAATCGCGGCGGCTTGTTCTTTGGCATTTTTTCGGATGCGAATATAAGCAAACAGCACCGAAACGCCCACAAAAGCCGGTTCAAACCACTTCAGCAAAGCAAACAACACCAGTGCACCCAACAAAGCGGTCACCGGACGGGCTTTTTTTGCGTTTTTTTCGAAACTGATATACCGCTCCGGTTTATAGGAATTTTGTTGAAGCATATGCAGACAACGTATCAGCCCCGCCATAATGCCCACACACAGCACAACGATTCCTGCAAACTGCAAATAATTCATAGTCTCACCCTATATTCAAAAAACTTTCTACAATGGCTGCTACGTGACCGGGTTTTTCCACAAACGCCCAATGTCCTGCATCGGGAATGATGCAAAGTCCCGCATCGGGAATTTCCCGTTCCATAATTTTAGCATCGGCTACGGGAGTGGCGGTGTCGTTTTCGCCGTAAATCAGCAAGGTCGAGGCGGTAATATGGGGCAAATGGGGGGTTAGATCCTCATTCACCACCTGCACCAGCGTTTGCCGTAAAACAGGAGGTGCGGCATTATAGTCGGCAGAACCAAAATAGTTGCGCACCTTTTCCAAGGCGGGTTCACAGGCCTTTGCCCAGGGTTTACGGGTCAAAAACCATTTGGCGGTTTTAAAGCATTTCCCCCGTATTTTTGTTTTCATAGACGGGGGACGGCGTACACCGGCGGCATCCACCAAAATCACCTTTTGGGGTGTGACCCGACCGGTCCCGCACAGTTTAATGATGACCCTGCCCCCAAAGGAGTGACCCAGCATAATGGGATGGGACAGCCCCACCGCTTCCATAAACGCCAGGGTAAGACGGGCATAATCCTCCACACACCAAGGTTTATCAGGCATATCACTTTGACCAAACCCGGGAAAATCCAGAGCGGTCACCCGGTAAGAACGGGCAATTCTGCTCCCTAAAAAGCCAAAAGCATCCAAAGATGAGCCCCAGCCGTGGAGAAGCAAAACATCCTCACCCTCGCCGTATTGTTCATAATGTAAGGTCAAGCCGTTTACGGTAATCTCCATAACGATCCCTCTATTCTCCCCCGCTATTCAGCGTACCCAAACTGGCGGCTTTCAGATAGGCGTTGATAAACCCATCCAGATCCCCATCCATCACCGCATTGATGTTGCCCATTTCATAGCCGGTACGATGGTCTTTTGCCATGGTATAGGGCATAAATACATAGGAACGGATCTGACTGCCCCAGCCGATCTCTTTCTGTACGCCTTTGATATCTTCGATTTTTTCCAAATGCTCCCGTTCTTTGATCTCGATCAATTTGGATTTCAGCATTTTTAATGCCATTTCCCGGTTCTGATGTTGACTCCGTTCATTTTGACAGGCAACAATGATACCGGTGGGAATGTGGGTAATACGGATGGCAGATTCGGTTTTGTTGACGTGCTGACCGCCTGCACCGCTGGAACGGTACGTATCCACCTTCATATCCTCATCACGGATCTCCACTTCGGTATCGTCGGAAATTTCCGGCATAACTTCCAGAGAAGCAAAGGAGGTATGGCGACGCCCGGAGGAGTCAAAGGGAGAGACCCGCACCAAGCGATGCACACCGGCTTCCGACTTCAAATAACCGTATGCGTTCACCCCTTCCACCAGCATGACCGCACTTTTCAGCCCGGCTTCTTCCCCGTCTAAATAATCCAGGGTCTTGGTCTTAAAACCGTGGGCATCTGCCCAATGGCCGTACATCCGGAACAGCATTTGCGCCCAATCCTGGGCCTCTGTTCCCCCTGCACCGGCATGGAATGTAAGAATGGCATTGTTGTTGTCGTATTCACCGGAAAGCAGAGTGGAAAGACGCATTTCTTCCATGGTTTTCAGAATGGCGTCCACCCCTTCAACCACTTCCGGCAGCAAACTTTCGTCCCCTTCTTCGTCTGCCATTTCAATCAGGGTCAACGTATCATCATAGTCGGCACACAGTTTTTCGTATGCTCCCACCTTGTTTTTAAGTTGGCTGATTTTTTGCAAAACCTTTTGACCTGCCGCCATGTCGTTCCAGAAATTTTCATTCGTGGTCTGTTCTTCCAACCGGCCAATCTCATCCCGAGCCCCTTCGATTCCCAACGCCTCTCCCAGGTCAGTCAGATCTGCCCGGACGGCGGTAAGGCGAAGCCGTTGTTCTTCAAATTGCAACATATACTAAATCGTCCTTCCGAAAATGGATATACTATCACAGAATAATCTTATAAATTATACACTATTTTTCCCTCTTTGTAAAGGTTTTAACGGGGATATTTGGTAAAAACAAAGGGGTTATGGCAAAAGTTTTTGGGAAATTTCCGATTTTCACTTGATTTGTTCCCCGTTGTGCATTATCATTGTATGTTGTAGACTGATTTTCAATGAGGTGATCACCATTTCTTACACGAATAAATTCAAAGAATGTGTGGCTTGTAAAGAGCCATTTACCCCTGACGATGACGTGGTCGTGTGCCCGGAATGCGGCGCACCCCATCACCGGGAATGCTGGAAGGAAGCCGGCCACTGCCATTACGAAGTTGCCCATGGCACCGACTTACAATGGCATCCCCGGGAAGAAGCACCACCCCCTGATGAGCCCACTGAGGCACAACCGGCAACCAACACACCCCCGGCAGGACAGCCCCCCGTTATGGTGGTGAACGGTATTGCCATGACCCGGTGTGGGGGATGCGGCAAATTTGTCCCCTGCCGACCGGAAGAAACCCGTTGCAGTCGGTGCGGTCACACGATTCCGGCTGTTACTACGCCGGTTGGTTTTCATACCCAGGCAAAACCCATGGACGAAAAAACCGCAAACGAACCCATTGACCACGCCAACGTGGGAAAATTTGCCCGAATCGTGATGCAAAAATCCGATTATTACCTGCCCCGGTTCAAAATGCTGAAAAAGCAAGGCAAATCCGTTGTCAGTTGGAACTGGGCGGCGGCGTTGCTGAGTCCGTACTGGTTTGCCTTCCGCAAGTGTTATTTATGGGCTTGTTTTGCCAGTGTTGTAGAACTGGTTGGCGCTTTGCTCCTTTCCCCCATTTCCTTGGAACTGAACAACATGATCAGCGGACAAGCCATTACCTATCCCCAGATGATGACCGTTATCACCAATATTTTAGAAAGCAATCCGGTTTATATGTACCTTTGCTACGGGGTGATGCTTTTGTATATTCTTCGAGGTGTGGTGTTCGGGTTACTGGGCAACTACATCTACAAAAAGGAATGTTTACGACGCATTGACCGACTGGATGCCATGCCTCCGGAACAATCCGCCGGCAAAGTCATCCGTATGAGCGGCGTCAGCTTTTTTGCACCGCTGGTGGTGTATTACGCCATCTCCGTTTTGCAAAACCTCTTGATCGCTTTCATTTAATCGCGAAAACCCACTGAATTTACAACGTGTCCTGATGGACACCTTGCAGATCCGGTGGGTTTTTTCTTTATAAAATTGCTATAAACGACATGGTTTTGTGCAGAAAAAGCGGCAAGGAAATGGTTCTCCCTGCCGCAAAAATCGTTATTTCTTTTTCCAGTTCAATAGAAGTGCCGAGTTGATAATGACAAGCACAGAACCTGCATTATGTACCAGCGCACCCACAACAGGATTGAGAATACCCGTGATGGCAAGTGCTATCGCAAGGAAATTGAGTCCCATCGAGAAGATCATATTGAGTTTGA
>CAYLYC010000134.1:0-3952 GCA_964387715.1 uncultured Eubacteriales bacterium
CGTGTCATCGTGATCCATTACAAGACAAGCGTATTTCATCCAATCCCTCCTTTTGGTTACAGTATATCATAAAAACATGGGTTTGGAAAGGAAAAGCGTTGTTATTACGCCGGGAATATGGTATAATTTTTTCATAAGGGAGTGTTCGCAATGAAACAAATTCCATTGGGGAAATATCGGCATTTCAAGGGAAGAGAATATGAAGTGCTTGGAATTGCCACCCATTCCGAAACGCTGGAGCCCATGGTGGTGTATAAACAACTGTACGACGATGGCGCCGTGTGGGTTCGCCCGGCGGTCATGTGGCTGGAGCAGGTGACTTATCACGGAAAAACCGTACCCCGATTCACCTATCTTGGGGAAGACAAATGAAGGTTCGTTCTCTGGCCTATGTGGCAATGATGACGGTGCTTTTAACCCTGTCCGGTTGGCTGGTGGTTCCGGCACCCATCCCGTTTACCATGCAAACCTTTGTGATCTTCCTGGCGGTGGGGTTGTTGGGCGTGAAGGACAGCTTTTTGTCGGTTGCGGTCTACCTGCTGATGGGGGTTATTGGTTTGCCGGTATTTGCCGGAATGAACGGCGGAATTGGTGTACTGGCAGGTCCTACCGGCGGCTATTTGATGGGTTTTTTGGCCATCCCGCTGGTGACTGGCTTGGTCAAAGGGAATCGGGTTTCAACTCCCGTGGTGACGGTTGCCATGCTTTGCGGTCTGGCGGCGGATTATCTTGTGGGCGTTGCTTGGTATACCTTTGGATATGCCCGGCAGGAAGCAGGGGTCTGGGCGGCGGTGGTCACCGGCGTACTCCCCTTTGTTGTGCCGGATGTGATCAAAATTACGTTGGCTGTGGGTATAACCAAAAAAGTTAGACCCATGATAAGAGATAGGTCGGGTGATGGGCTTGAATAAAGAGAATACGTCATTTTTTCAAATTTCACGGGTGCAACAGGTGGATTCCACCAACCGTGTGGTAAAAGAATGGGGCAAAAGCGGAAAACCCCAGGGTGCGGTGCTTGTTGCCCGTTCCCAAACCGCAGGGCGGGGACGATTGGGGCGCTCCTTTTTTTCACCTGACAGCACCGGCCTGTATTTCAGCGTGTTGTTGCGCCCTGCCTGTGAGCCGGAGCAGATCACGTTGCTCACTCCTTTGGCGGCGGTAGCAATGGCAGAAGCGTTGGAGCAGTTTGGCAAATCACCGCAGATCAAGTGGGTCAATGATATTTTTATAAATGACCGCAAGGTGTGCGGAATTTTGGCGGAATCGGTCTATCCGGAATTTGTAGTGTTAGGGGTAGGCGTGAATGTTGCGCCGCCCGTGGGCGGATTCCCCCCTTCGTTGCAAACAGTTGCCGGCAGTGTGTTTGAACATCCCGTGGATGAACAGGTATATGAGCACTTATTGCAGCGGTTTCTGTTCCATTTTGAACGGTATTACCAAACCTTTCCTCAGGTGGATTATTTGGAGGGTTACCGTGGGCGAAACTGGCTGAAGGGCAAACAGGTAACGGCCAATGGAATCACCGGCTTCGTGACGGATATTTCTTCGGATTTTTCACTGATGGTGCAGGACCGGCAGGGTAATATACACCAATTTTATACCGGAGAAGCCACCATCCGGTGGGCTGCGTGCAAGGAGGACGAATTATGTTAACCAAATGGGTCACCACCAACGCCAAAACCGCCCCCGTGATTCGGCGACGGTTTCACCTGTCGGAGATTGCCGACGGGCAACTGACGATTTGCGGACTTGGCTTTTTTGAAGCGTACCTCAATGGCAGATCCGTAACCGACGAGTTGCTCAATCCCGTGTGGTCGGATTACGAACCCCGGGAAAACCGTCGGATGCTGTATCCCATTTCCGACACCTTTACCCATCGGGCGTATTATCGGGAATATAAGGTTGCCCACCTTTTGCAAACGGGTGAAAACACCCTGGAAGTCCTGTTGGGCAACGGTTGGTTTAATCAGCGGGAGCGTAACGTAGAAGGGGACTTCTGGTACAGAGAACCGATCCTTTCGTTTACTCTGGCGGTCACCGATGGTCAACAGACTCTGACGGTGGAATCGGACGAATTGTGCGAATATCGGGAAAGCCATATCCTTTTTAACAATCTTTATTTCGGTGAGCATCACGATTATCGGGAGCAAGAATATGAATGGTTGCCTTGTAGATCTTGTGATCCGCCCCAAGGTGAACTTTGTAAACAGACCTGTCCGTCGGACAAGGTCATTCGCACAGTTACGCCTACTTTGATATGGCAAAAACCGGGGGAAGCCCTTTATGATATGGGAGAAAACATAACCGGGCACCTGCGGTTTTTACAAGAAGGATCGTGGGGACAAGAAACGGTGGTTCGCTTTTGCGAAAATATAACCGAGGACAAGCAACCGAATTTCGCCTCTTGTCAGGGCGATCAGATTCAAACCGACCGTTGTGTAAGCGGCGGTCAGCCGGTTTGGTTTGCTCCTCACTTTACCTGGCACGGATTTCGCTATGCCCATATTGTGGGGCCGGCGACGCAGGTGCAGGGCGTGGTGGTGCATAGCGACGTGCCGGTTACCGCAACCTTTCACAGTAGTGACCCCACGCTGAATTGGCTGTATGAAACCTATCTTCGTACCCAACTGGACAATATGCATTGTGGTGTGCCTATGGATTGCCCCCATCGGGAACGCCTTGGTTATACCGGTGACGGTCAAGTTTGTTGCGATTCCGCTTTGCTTTTGTTGAACAGTGCATCGTTTTACAAAAAATGGATGCAGGATATTGCCGATTGCCAGGACAAAGTCACCGGCCACGTACAGCATACGGCTCCCTTTTACGGCGGTGGCGGCGGCCCCGGCGGTTGGGGAGGGGCCATTGTGGCAGTGCCATATTTCTATTACCGTCACACCTTGGATATGGGGGTATTAGAGCAGTACTTTCCCCACATGGAACGGTGGGTTGGATATATGGAAAGCCGCTGTGAAAACGGTCTGGTGGTGCGAGAAGAAGAGGGCGGCTGGTGTTTGGGTGAATGGTGTACACCTGATACAGTGACCATTGATCCTGCGTACGTCAATACCTACTTTCTTATCAAAAATCTGCAAAGAATGGCAGAACTGTCCTGCCATTTGGGGCAAGACCCCATCCCGTGGCAAGAAAAAGCGCAGTTCCATATAGAGGCGTTGCATAAGGCGTTTTATCAACCTGAAAAACACACCTACGGGGTGCAGGGGGCGGACGCCTTTGCCCTGGATATCGGTTTGGGCAACGAGGATATGTTCCGTAAGTTGGTAGAACACTATAAAAATTTGGGACGGTTTGATACCGGCATATTCGGCACCGATTGTTTGATTCGGTTGCTGTTCCAGCGGGGAGAAGGGGCCACTGCGTTACAACTGTTGACCTCCCACAAAGAACACACCTTTGGTTATATGATGGATGCGGGTGCCACCACCCTTTGGGAACGGTGGCAGGGTGTCAACTCCCACAATCACCCTATGTTCGGCGCCTGTACCCGCTATTTGTTCTACGGCGTATTGGGCATCCATCCTTTTGAAGAGATGATGACGGTGACTCCTTGTGCCGACGGTATGCCCCAAACGGCAGAGGGTTCGCTGACTACCCGAAACGGAACGGTTTTTGTTGCTTACCAAAAAAGAGACGGTCACGTTGAGGGGCGAATACGGTGTGACAAAACGGTGCGGCTGATTTTGCCGGATGGGGAGCGGATTTTACCCCCAAACCAAGAAATATCCTTTGAATTTTAAGAAAAAACACGGTTATGATTTGACAGAATCCCAATCCCGTGATACAATAATAAGAACGTTAAACGAGAGGAGCATATTTGTGAGTAAGAAATTTTACATTACCACACCCATTTATTACCCCTCCGATAAATTGCATATCGGACATTCCTATACGACTGTTGCCGCCGACGCCATGGCTCGGTACAAACGAATGCAGG
>CAYLYC010000135.1:0-3797 GCA_964387715.1 uncultured Eubacteriales bacterium
CACACGTTTCATAAACAGCATTGCCGCCAAAACCAAACCGACCTCAATGGCGATCACCAAATCAAATACAACCGTTAAACCAAAGGTCAGCACCATAACAACAATGTCGCTTTTGGGGGCGGTTTTGATGATGTGAACAAAGCGTTTCCATTCACTCATATTATAAGCCACCATGAACAAAATAGCCGCAATGGTGGGCATAGGAATTAAGGAAGCGTAGGGCATCAGGAACAACAGCACCAGCAGCAATACAACTGCGTGGACCATACCGGCAATAGGAGTACGACCGCCGTTTTTTGCATTGGCTGCCGTTCTTGCAATGGCGCCGGTGGCGGGAATCCCGCCAAATAACACCGATGCAATATTCCCTGCCCCCTGGGCAACCAATTCCATATTGGAATTGTGCCGGGAATTCACCATGGTATCCGCCACCACACAGGAAAGCAAGGATTCAATGGCGGCTAAAATGGCAATGGTAAAGGCGTCCGGCAAAACCGCAGAAATTTTTGCCAAGCTAATATCAAAGCCGGAAAAATCCACAGAAGGCAGACCGGTGGGGATCTGATACAAATCACCGATCGTGAATACGTTTTCTTCCATACCGGGAATCAATTTCACCATGGCAATACCAACGATCACCGCGATCAAAGATGGAGGAACTTTTTTCTCCAGTTTAGGATACACGATCAATATTGCCAGGCACACAACGCCAACCACAAGGGTTTGCCAGGAAAAGGTGTCGATGGCGTGAATGTTGGCTTCTATCTTTTCAATGGCTTCAATGGGCGCAACCCCTTTTGCGTACTGCAACCCTAAAAAGTCTTTAATTTGACCAATAACAATGGTGATGGCAATACCGAAGGTAAACCCGGTAGTAATGGTGTAGGGGATGAATTTGATCAACGACCCCAACTTAAAAACACCCATTATAATCAAAAACACACCCGCAAGTAACGTTGCCAAAAACAAACCGTCCATCCCCTGGGTGGCAACAACGCCGGCAACAATGGTGGCGAATGCGGCAGTAGGACCGGAAATCTGCACCCGGCTGCCGCCTAACAATGCCGACACAAAACCGGCCGCAATGGCGGTATATACCCCACATTCCGGACTAACACCGGATGCCAGTGCCAACGCAATGGAAAGGGGTAAAGCGATGATTGCTACAATAATACCGGCAACAATATCTTTTACCAATTGTTCTTTTGTGTAGGTTTTCATACAACCAATCAATTTCGGTTGTAAATAAAACGATTTCATGATGTTCCCTCTTTCTCTATATTCCAAAACACAACGATAAAAATATAGCACAAAAGCCAGTTGGTGTCAATATCAAAACCACCGGTTCAGATGAAACCGGTGATTTTTGATTATCTATATTTGTTATACAGATCAGGGAGAATTTCACATAGATTGCGATATTCGATACAACAATGTTCTGCCATGGATTTTGCCATAGCGTCTGTTACGATGAGTTTTTTCAGAATTGGATTTTTCAGCGTTTCGCCCAGCCAAAATCTGCTGATCAAAAACAGACCGTTTTCCGTTTTCTTAAAAATATGTGCCATTTCCGTGTGTCTGACAAGATTGTTGAAAGCGCCCACATGACCGCATATAATTTTGGCAACGTTATTATCACAAATCGCCTGTGGCGAAAAGCCAAATTCTTCCGGCGTCACAAAATCGATCCGCAAAGGCATTTTCACGCCGCCAATCCGCTCAGTCGGGAATTGTGTGTTGGGTGTAAATGCAGGAACACTTGGTTGCTCAAAAAAAGTTCTGTCTTTCTTGTGGTAATGAATGCCAACGTGGTCATTCGGATACCAAACTTGATAGCGTGTGTTATCTTGTGGGTGCCACCAGAACCACCATTCAATCATATCAACAGTAATCCCGGGCATCGGGCAGATCATATCCACAAGATACGTACCATGATCCATTTTTATATATCCAACTTCATTTTGTAATTTATCGCTGGACAATATGCGGTTTTTACACGCAAATGAGGTTGAGGTAATCGCATTTTCTCTTAAAGCATTGGATATTTCCAACGGGATTTGAGGTAATGATTTTTTGAGCAAATCTTGTAATTCCATTGAATACCTCCCTCTAAATTAGCGCAATTTGGTTTACATGGGTAATGCGGCGGAAATTTGAAAGGATCTACCGTCTTGTGTCCAGGCCTGAATTTTACCGCCATGCCCCTCAACGATTGCTTTTGCAATGGACAGACCGATACCAGAACCGCCGGTCTCGGAATTGCGTGAAGCATCGGTACGGTAAAACCGTTCAAATACCTTCTCAAGCTGATGGTTATTCACTTCGGTTTCGGTTGTATTGAACGTATGAATATAAAGCGTTCTGTTATGTTTTGTCAATTGAAATGCAACCGTACCACCTGCAGGGGAATATTTAAGCGCATTATCCATAAGGATGTTGACAAGTTGAATGATCGCTTTATCATTCCCTTTGAGAGTGAGCAAGGGTTGAATATTGCAAACAAATTCCTTACCCTGTTGCAACGCCACATTACGAAAAGGCAGTACCGCTTCCGTCACAACGTCAGATACGGGAAATTCAATTTTTTGCATCGAATTTTCCGATTCTTCCATTCGTGTAAGCATAACAAGATCGTTTGTGAGAGATCGCAACCGCTTTGTTTGCTGCTGAATGTCTGCCAGACTCTCGTTTTCACCGAGTTCCATCTCCAAAATATCCACATTGGCGTTGATGATCGTGAGAGGGGTTTTTATCTCATGTCCTGCATCGGTAATAAACTGTTTTTGTTTTTCATAACTCTCGGCGATCGGTTTAATGATTTTGCCGGAAAGAACGAAAATAATAACAAAAACAACTGCCAATCCTGCAATCGCTATCGTCACGCTTGTATATAAAAAACTGTGAAAGGAATCCAATTTACGGCCGCAATCAAGAAACGTAATACGGTATCCGTTTGGTTCTGTTTCAAAAGCGAACCGATATTCATCAACAAATCCTGTTGTTTCGGTTTGACCCAAAACGGTTTGTGCATAGTCAGCAGCCGATTCATCATCAACAGAAGCAATCTTGCTGGTATCCGTATTGATAATTTCACCCGACTGATTTAAGAATACCGAAAAATAGCGGGATTCATAAGGGGTTTCAGGCGACATACCGTAAGGCAGACGACCGCCCGGTTCGCCTCCAATATCAGGAAATGCCCCCTTGTTTTGGGATAGGACCGACAGGATCATATCCGCTTCCTGAACAACTGTATTATAGTTGATCAAATTCATTCCCGTTACAATCACCGCAAGTAAAGTCGCCAAAGCAGTCATTGCCAGAATAACGAATTTGATTTTTAGTTTCTGAATCATGCATCTTCCTCCAATGAATAGCCGGCATTGCGAGAGGATTTGATGGTAATGTCAGCGTGAAGTGCGGCTAATTTTTTACGAAGATAAGAAATATATACCCAGACCACGTTGATCTCCGCTTCGTTGTCAAATCCCCAGATCTTCTCCATAAAACGTTCAGCAGAGATAATGTGATGGGGATTGGACATTAAAATCTCCATCATTTGAAATTCCTTGTTTGCCAGGCGAAAACTGCCGTGAGGAGATGCCAACTCAAAGGTGGAACGGTCAAGGGAAATATTGCCCAACGATAATTTGGTGTCAATCTCTGCTTGTGTTCGGGTAATGGCACGAATCGTAGCCAACAGTTCTTTGGTATCAAAGGGCTTTGTCAGATAATAATTGGCACCCTCAATGTTACAGATTATCTTGAATTTCAAGAACCTGTGAATAAATATTTCC
>CAYLYC010000136.1:0-3777 GCA_964387715.1 uncultured Eubacteriales bacterium
GGGATGCCAGTTCCTCCGCCTTTGCAATGGCGCCTTTCATTCCCAGCGCACCTTCGGTCAGCACCAGTTCTGCACCGTATGCTTTCATGAGCACACGGCGTTCCACCGACATGGTTTCGGGCATTACGATGATAATTCGGTAACCCTTTGCCGCCGCTACCATGGCCAGACCGATTCCGGTGTTGCCGGAGGTGGGCTCAATGATAACCGAATCCGGTTGCAGAGCCCCCGACGCTTCAGCATGATGGATCATAGCCATTGCCACCCGGTCTTTCACCGAACCGGCAGGATTTAAGTATTCCAGTTTGGCAAGAACGGTTGCCTTTAAGCCCTGTTGTTGTTCTAAACGTGTCAGTTCCAAAAGAGGAGTTTTGCCAATCAATTGATGGGCAGCGGTATAGATCTTACCCATAATAATGCCTCCTTTGCCGTAGCAGGTCCACGCCACAAGTGGGTGGTGGGATGGTTGATTTATAACAATTCTTTCCGCAGATCGGCCGGCGATTTGGGGGACAAATACGCCGGAGGTACGTCCAACACGGTTTTGCAACCGGTCATGCCTGCCTGGCTCATTTTTACCGCCGCTCTGGCGTAAGCCACCAGTACGGAAGAAGTAAACTCCGGGTTGGAATCCAACTGAAGACGGTATTCAATGATATGCGTGTTTTCCTCTGCCAGACCGGTTTTTCCGCAACGAATCACAAAACCGCCGTGGGGAATGCCGCTGTGATCGGCTTTCAACTGGTCCATGGTGATAAAATGCACGGTGGTGTTGTAATCGGCAAAATAGTTGGGCATGGTTTTGATTTCCTGTTCGATACGGTTCAGATCTGCCCCTTCTTCTGCCACCACAAAACATTCTCTGGTGTGTTTTTGACGAGTGGTCAGTTCCGGATTGGCGCCGCTGCGCACAGCGTTCAGGGCGTCTTCCACCGGAATGGTGTATTGACGGGCGTCCAGCACCCCGTCAATGCGGCGAATGGCGTCCGAATGACCCTGGCTCACCCCTTTACCCCAAAAGGTGTAGTCCTTGCCCTGGGGCAAAATGGCTTGGCCGTACATCCGTTGCAGGGAGAACATCCCCGGATCCCATCCCACGGAGATGACCGCAACACGACCGCCTTCTTTTGCGGCGTTGTCAACCGCTTCAAAATGCTCCGGGATCTTGGCGTGGGTATCAAAACTGTCCACCACGTGGAAGTGGTTTGCCAAATAGGGGGTTTGAACCGGCAGATCGGTGGCACTGCCGCCGCAAAGGATCAGCACGTCCACCTTGCCTTTGTGAGCAAGAATATCCTCCACTCCATACACCGGCGCATTGGTCAGTGTGTGAAAAGAAGCCGGATCCCGGCGGGTAAACACGCCGTACAGTTCCATATCCTCGTTCTGGCGCAAAGCACATTCCACGCCTCTGCCCAGGTTTCCATAGCCCACGATTCCGATTTTGATGGTCATACAAATTCCTCTTTTCTTCATCTCATACCAAACATTATACTGCCCTTGCCCACAAATGTCAAAGACTTTACGGCTATTTCCATAATTTTTTGGTCCTCTCTCCCTTTCTCGGCATACAATGTACCGTGGACAAGAGGATTTCTCTTTCACAAAGCAAGGAGTGGCTTTATGTATATTGTATTATTCACCGCCCTTGGGGTGGGCGGCGCCACCGTTTTGGGGGCGGTCATTGGCTTCTTGTTTCAGGAATTTTCCCGTCGGTATAGCAACGTGGTGCTGTCCTTCGCCGCTGGAGTAATGTTGGCGGCGGCGGTGCTCAGTTTGATCATACCTGCCCTGTCCCAGGGCGCACCCCACGGACTTTGGTACACCCTGCCGGGAATCTTTGCCGGTGCGGTATGTCTGCATTTGTTAGACAAAGCCGTTCCCGGTATGCACCGGTTACTGCGCAGTAAAAAAACCACCCGGCATACCCGCAAGGTGTTGCTGTTTGTCATGGCCATCGCCATACACAACCTGCCGGAAGGCATTGCCGCCGGGGTTGGATTTGGCGGCGGCAACCTGGCAGAAGCCATGATGATTGCCGGTAGCATTGCCTTGCAAAACATACCGGAGGGCATGGTCATCATTGCTCCCATGTTATCTGCCGGTATCAGCCCCGGCAAAACCTTCCTTTACGCCATGAGCACAGGACTGATTGAAGTGGTAGGCACATTGCTTGGCTATTTTGCCCTTCGCCTTGCTACTGCGGTTTTACCCTTTGCCCTGGCATTTGCCGGCGGCACCATGCTCTATGTGATCAGCGACCAGATGATTCCCGAAACCCATCAAACCAACCGATGTCAAACCGCCACCTATGCACTGCTGGCCGGCTTTTGTTTTATGCTGGTGTTTGACTATTTGGTGTAGTGAAGTTTGCCCTGACGGGCAAGTGATGTTGTGCTTACGCACAGTGATGTTGCTACGCAGTGATGTGATGTGTTCCGATTCACTTGCCGAAGGCAAACATCACTACCGAAGGTAACATCACGCCGTAAGGCGCATCACGTTCCGCGAGAGCGGAACACATCGTTCAACCAAAACGAAAAAGCAGATGCAAATGCATCTGCTTTTCCTGTTTTGGCACGTCGCACCGAAAAAGATATCGTGCACATTTTATACAATTACAGGTTTCCAAGCGAATGGAATTAAATCTTTTATATCAACCTTGATTATTTCGTTGTCATCATTATTCAGAATCACTTTAGTTTAATCTCACTAATATATTTCGCCGTAGTCATTTCATATTCTCCTTGGCGGTGTTGATGGAAGCGATGAGCATAGCACGAAGTCCCGCACAAACGGTATCTAATTGTTTATATTGATGATCGTTTATGTAATTGGTCTTGAAAAGCAACTCTAACCAATAACCTGTTTCGTTTGCTTCTTTCAGTGCGATTTGTAATTTAGCTATAAAATCTGCCTTGCCGTGCGCATACTGCGCCTCACGAATATTTGCACCTATACTTGTACCGCTTCTACCGATTTGGTTTGAAATAATATGCTCTTTATTTTCTTTTAAGTGCTTTACAAGATTAATAATAGAAACTGCAAAATCCATAGATTGAACAGACAGTTTGTCGTTACGCATAATAGCACCTACTTTCTAAATCCAGTATAGCATAATTTTAAAATCTTTTCAATGAAAAATGAAGCATTGGCTTCGCCAATATGAAGCACTCGCTTACGCTCCCATGAAGCAAAGCGCACATTTTTCGTACTTAATGTTGCGAAGCAACGCTTCATAGCCGAAGGCGACTTCATTCTTCATGCACCGTAGGTGCGCTTCATTGCAACCAAAAAAATAGCAGCCGCTGAAAGCGACTGCATTTTTTGGTTTGTGCTTCCTATTTAGATACCGTCTTTTTCTCGCAATAAGTAATGCAACATCTTTTCGGGGGTTCCTAAAAACAGTTTTGTTAAGAGGTTTTATCTAATTTATTATCAAAAAGGATTTCAGATATGTATTTAGCAGTAGTCATTTCGCGGTTTCCTTTGTGGTGTTGATGGAAGAGATAAGCATTGCTTTCATCATTGCGAATTATAGCGTCTACTTTCTAAATTTAGTATAGCATAATTTTAAAATCTTTTCAATGAAAAATGAAGCATTGGCTTCGCCAATATGAAGCACTCGCTTACGCTCCCATGAAGCAAAGCGCACATTTTTCGTACTTAATGTTGCGAAGCAACGCTTCATAGCCGAAGGCGACTTCATTCTTCATGCACCGTAGGTGCGCTTCATTGCAACCAAAAAAATAGCAGCCGCTGAAAGCGACTGCATTT
>CAYLYC010000137.1:0-3740 GCA_964387715.1 uncultured Eubacteriales bacterium
CCTCATCCACCGCAAGCGGTCCCCCTTCCCCTCAAGGGGAAGGCATATTTGGTGCAAACCCACCGCCCCGACGAATGTAATAAAATAAAAATGTGCCGCAGGCACACCTTAATTTTTCGTTCTGCATTTTTCATTTTTCATTAAAAAGAAAACGCCCCACCTGAACGGATCGTTCAAGTGGGGCATCGTTTTATTTCGGAAAAAAGAAGGCGGTTCGGGTGAGCAATCAAACCCTACCCTTCCACGATCTCATACATTCCCTTGGCGTCTTCCTTGCCGGCGTGTTCGGTTACGGTCAACACCCGGGCGGATATGGGGCGTTGGCCCATGTTGATGGTCAGCAGGTCGCCCACTTTCACATCATAGGATGCCCGAGCCACCTTTCCGTTGACCTCCACCCGTCCGGCGTCACACGCTTCGTTGGCAACGGTACGCCGTTTGATGATGCGGGAAACCTTTAAATATTTATCCAGGCGCATATCACCCCTCCTTATCTCACAAAAAACCGGCGTTGCACAGTTGCAATGCCGGTTTTTGTATTACAAAATCACTTATTTTGCAACAGCATCTTTCAAAGCTTTACCGGCTTTGAAGGTGGGCAGTTTGGAAGCTGCGATGGTCATGGTTTCGCCGGTGCGGGGATTGCGGCCGGTTCTTGCGCCACGGGTCTTTACTTCGAAAGTACCGAAGCCAACCAATTGTACTTTGTCGTCAGCGGCCAAAGCATCAGCGATGGAAGCGATAACAGCAGCAACGGCTTTGTCAGCGTCTTTTTTAGAAATTCCAGCTTTTTCTGCAACAGCAGCAATGAGTTCAGTTTTGTTCATGATTAAATCCTCCAAATAAATTATTTTTTTGTATTGATTTCAACGGTACGTTACCGAGAATTCCTTTGTTTGACTTCATCCCACAGGGCATCCAGTTGGGTCAGGGATGCAGTTTTCATATCAATGCCCCGCTGATTTGCCAGTTGTTCCACCCCGGCAAAACGGGAGATAAATTTATCGGTGGCGGCTTGTAACGCCAATTCGCTATCCACCCCGATAAACCGGGATACGTTCACCACCGAGAACAGCAGATCACCCAATTCTTCCGCCACGTGGTGCTCATCTGCCCACATCAGTTCCTTGGCTTCTTCCCCGATCTTTTCCAGCGCACCGGAAACCTCGTCCCAATCAAAGCCGGCCTTTGCCGCCCGTTTTTGCACCTTGGCGGCACGGGTAAGCGCCGGGAATGCTTTGGGTACACTTTCCAAGGTTTGGGTGTAGGTGGTTTGCTGTTTGGTCTGGCGTTTCACCGCCTCCCAACTGTCCAGCGCCTGTTCCCCGTTTTGGGCAACCACATTGCCAAACACGTGGGGATGACGCTCCACCAGTTTATAGCACACGTCGTGAGCCACATCGTCAAAAGAGAACCGATCTTCTTCCTGTTCCATTTGGGCGTGCATCACCACTTGCAACAGCACGTCGCCCAATTCTTCCCGCAGGTTTTCGGTATCCTGCCGGTCAATGGCGTCGATCACTTCATAGGTTTCTTCCAAAAAATTACTGCGAATGGAACGATGGGTCTGTTCCCTGTCCCAAGGGCAACCGTCCGGCGCACGAAGGAGGGACACGATGGTCACCAGATCCTCCATAGAATACCGGTCTTTTTTTTCAAAAGAAATGCTCATTGATTTTCACCGCCAAATCTCTACCTATTTTACCCTATCCAGTGAAGTTTTTCAAGTACTTTTGCGATTTTTTCCCCTTTTGGCAGCATAAAAAGGTCATTTTTTGTAATAATTTTAAGCAAAAGCACCGCCGTAAGATAAATCACCGCCGCAATTCCAATGGAAAATACCGTTGCAACCGTTTCGGACACCACTCTGCCAAGCAATCCGTAAGCCGCCCAAGCCGACAGTCCGCACATGGCGGCAGCCAACAACGGCTTGATAAAAGTTGCCATAAAATCAGGTCTGACGCCGGTATATTTCACAAGGCAGATATAATCGGACACACAGATAAATCCATAGCAAACCAAGGTACTGATAGCGGCGCCCACAATGTTAACCGATTGGGTTCCCACCAAAATGTAATTGAGCACGATTTTAATCAAAGCGCCTATCAGCATATTGACCACCGGAATCCGTTCTTTGCCAACCGCTTGTAACAGATTGGTCATGGGCATGGAAAGACCGCCGAAAATCACCGCAAACCCCAACACCGTCAACGGTGCGGTAGCAATGGCGGCGCTTACCGGCTGATTGGAATACAACAAATTAAGAATACCTTCGCTGAGCGCCGCAATGCCGAACCCAGCCGGCAAAGAAATAAGCGAGGTAATGCGAAGCGCCGATTCCATGGTCTGCTTGGTCTTCCCCTTGTCGCCCGAAGTAAAGGCGGTGGTCATGGCAGGCAGGGCGCTGACCCCAATCACCGAAGTAATGGTAGGCACCAGACTGTAAATGGTAAAGGCAAACCCCTGATAGCAACCGTACAAATAGGTGGGAATAGCCGCCAACAGATCATCATAACTGGTTACATCCGGATCCTGCAATAGTTCCTGCCACATGTCGCTGAAATTATTTTGAAAAAATGTGGGATCCTGATACACAATGTTGCTTAATTGTTTTTGTACCGTGGTAACATCGATCAAGCTGGCGATCTGAGAAGCAAGAGAACCTAAAATCACCGGAACCGCAATGGTGATCAATGCTTTGAAGGTTTGTTTTTTGGTATAAACCGACGGGCCGCATTTCACCAATTGCTCCGGCGTGATTCCATCGCCGGAAAAATGATAGCGCAAACGCAGATACAGCGCACCGAAGGCGGTACCCAGCATGATGCCGAAAATCGCCGCCGCCGCTTGCATTTCAGCACCGTATCCTAATTTCTGCACCAAAAAGGCAAAGCCAAGCCCTAATATCACCTTACCCACCAACGCTTCGATCACTTGGGAAATAGCGGTGGGAGTCATGTTGGAAAGCCCTTCGTAATACCCCCGGTAGGTTGACATAACACAGCAGAAAAACACACATGGAGCAATAACCATTAAACTGGGCAGAGTGCCCATGCTTTTTCCCACAAAAGAAAGATAGGGTCGAGCCACCGCCCACACCACCAGCGTGCCTACAATACCAATGACCAAAAAAACCTTTTTGGCAACATTCAGCACCTGACGGGCATCGGCATAATGTTTTTGTTCCACAAAAGAAGCCACCATGCGGCAAACCGCCACCGGCATGCCTGCCAGCGCCACCGAATAAATGGGCAGATACAGACTGTAAGCGGTGTTAAAATAGCCCACCGCCAAACCACTGATGTTGTTTTGCAGAGGGATCTTGAAAATTGCCCCCAGCACCTTAACAATGGCGGTGGCAAAAACCAATACCGCAGCACCTTCTAAAAAACTTTGCTTTTTGTTCTGATCTTTCAAGTCAACACTTCCCTTTTGTGTGTGTAAGAAATAGTATGACCATGAAGTCAATTATTTTCCTTATGATGTAAACTAAAATGTATTATACCACATTCCTTTGCATAAAGCAAGGGGGTGGAGCAGATGCACAGGGACGAGCGTTTCTCTTAAATGAAAAATGAAAAATGCAGAACGAAAAATTAAGGTGTGCCTGCGGCACGATTGATATTTTAATGCATTCGTGGGGCGGTGGGTTTGCACCAAATACGCCTTCCCCTTGAGGGGAAGGTGGCAGGCCGAAGGCCTGACGGATGAGGTGGAAGGGTGGTGAGCGGTTTGCCATG
>CAYLYC010000138.1:0-3714 GCA_964387715.1 uncultured Eubacteriales bacterium
TCTCTCCCTCCGTCATTTGCTACGCAAATGCCACCTCCCTCGTCAGAGGGAGGCGAGGGAAACAGCGTCCCATTGGTATGTGTCAATACATCAGGCGGTCACCGAAAATGAATGCAAAAAATATCAATCGTGCCGTAGGCACACCGCAATTATTCATCATGCATTATTCAATATTCATTAAAGAAACGGTCGCCCTTTCTTTCGGCTCCCCCGGGGTGGGATGGTGGATCACAAAAAAAGAGTTGTGAAAACCAAGGGTTTTACAACTCTTTTTCATTTCTACTATTATTGACGATCAAAAACAAGCCGGTCGGCCCACGGCCTTTTTCAGAATTTCCAGTGCATCACCGGCGTTGTAACTGCCGTCCTGATTCACGTCAGCAGCCAATTTTTGTGCCGGTGTAGGCGTCAATTTATCCACCGCCATTTTTAACACGATCAACGCATCATTGGCATCGATTTTTGTATCATCGTTCAAATCGCCCAGGGAATAGGGCAATTGACCGTCCGGCAAGGCGAAACCGATTCCGTTTTCATCGGCAAAACGCTGTGCGGCACTACCCGCTCCTCCCAAGATTTTGAAGGATGCGGAATAGTTGGCAAAACTTCCGTCTTCAATGCGGAGCACACTGTCGGGAACGGTTATCGACAGCACATCCTCCAGATCGGAAAAAGCGCCGTTTTCAATGGCAACCACCGGTTGCCCCTCTATCTGTTCCGGAATCACCACATATACCCCATCGCCGGTGTATTTGGTGATCATCAAGCCGTCCTCCTGCTGCACCGTTTCAAAGGGAGGCGCCGGCCGATCAATAACGACAAAGGGCAAGTCCAGTTGTTTTGCGTAAGTTTGTACGTAAGAACCGTCATACCCGTAAACCGTCAGGTAGCCGCCGGCAAAGGCGTCTTCTCCTATCTCGGTCACGCTATCCGGAACGACGATGGACACGAACGTTTCGCTGAACGTGTAAAACGCCATATCGCCAATGGCGGTTACGCTGTCAGGTATCACGATCTGCGCCCCATTGGTGGCATAAAACGCTGAATCACCAATGGTCCTCACGCTTGACGGAATGGTGATTTCGGTCAAGGAAACGCACCAACTAAAAGCCCCCGGTTGGATGGTCACCAACGTTTTGGGAAGGGAGATCCCAGTCAACTGATCGCAATACATAAATGCGCCGGTACCGATGACGGTTACCCCTTTGGGTACGGTCACCTCCTCAAGTCCGCAACAACCGGCAAAGGTGTAGGGCTTGATTTCGGTCATTCCTTGGGGAAGGTCAACCCGGGTGACCGGTTCACCGTTTACATACAAACGGCGATAGGCCGCACCGGTGGCACTGTCGGTGTTTGCCAGGGGATTGGCATATATATTGTCAAACTGAATGTTGCACCAGCTTTCAATGCTTTGAATATCCACCCGTTTCAGTTCTTCCACATCGCCCCCGAAGGCATATTCGCCTACCGTTTGCAGTTGAGGGCCAATGGAAATGCGGGTAAGGGCGGAACAATCCACAAAGCAATTTTTACCGATGCTCACAACCGAATCCGGAAGATGGATCTCCTCCAGTTTTTCGCACCCTTCAAAGGATTGGGCACCAATGGTAAGCAACCCTTCCCCCAAGGTGATGG
The DNA here is from genome assembly GCA_964387715.1 of uncultured Eubacteriales bacterium. Classification (GTDB taxonomy): domain Bacteria; phylum Bacillota; class Clostridia; order Oscillospirales; family Acutalibacteraceae; genus UMGS1484. The sequence goes on from CAYLYC010000138.1 coordinate 1,636, forward strand.
CTGACATGGCTTCACAACCGTAAAAAGCCCGGTTGCCGATGGATGCCACCCCTTCCGGCAGGACAACCTGAACAAGATCGTCGCAATATTCAAACGCACAGTTTGCTATGGATCTTGTGCCTTCTTTGATCTGGTATGTTCCGGCAAGTGTTTCCTCTGCCTTGATACAATGGTTTCCGATGTACAGTACACCCTTTTCCCAATTGCTTTCGTTCATGAAATATCCGGTGTCCCCAAAGGCAAATTCGCCGATGGACACAAGGGTGTCGGGCAAGGTGATGTGGGTCAGCGCCGTACAGCCAAGAAACGCTTCATCGCCAACGGTCAACAGACCTTCCGGCAAGATCAACTGGGTAATCTTGCTGTCTTTAAATGCTCTTTTCCCGATTTCCGTGACTGCATAACCATCAATGTAAGCCGGGACGTCCACCACCTTATCGGTTCCGGTGTATTGGGTGATGACTGCCTGACGGTCGCTGATGGTATACACCAATCCGTTATCGGTGGTTTGGGCAGATACGCCCATTGCTGGATAGGGAATCACCGATAGAAGCAAAGCTGTCACCAAGGTGCATAGTAACCAAACCTTTTTCATACCATAGTACCTCCAACAAATATTATTTTAATAGAATCAAAGCGGCGTCACGGCCCTTTAACTCACAAAAACCTTCTTTCACTTCCCCCATCAAAACCTGTTGGGGATGGCCGGGCAGTGGCAACGTTTGGGGTTCTTCCCCTCGGTTGACCGCCACCAGCAGGGTTTGTTTTCCGTCCTGCCGCAGATAACTGACCAGGTGTTGGTTTTGAACGTAGGGAATCAGTGACCCGGCGGCAAGAACCGGCAGTTCCCCTCGCAACCGCCCCATTGTCACGTAAAAATCACGAAGGTGGGGCAAAGGTGCCGTTTTTGCCATGGGCGCTCGGTTAAAGGGGTCACGGTAGCCCTCCATGCCCAGCTCGTCCCCATAATACACGCAGGGGACACCGGGAAGGGTGTATTGCAACACCACTGCCAATTTCACCAACTGTTCCCCCAGGGCGTACTGTGCCGGGGTCAGGGATTGGGCAGCTTGCCACCGACGGTCTCTGCCCCTATCGTTTTCACCCACAAGGGTGGTGATCAGCCGGGCGGTATCGTGGGTGCCCAAATGATTCATCAGGGTATGCAACGCCGGGGGAGGATAATTTTCCACCAGTCCCATTACCCCTTCCATCAACACTTCACCGTCCCCGTTTCGCACGAAGGACAACACGCCGTTCATAAAGGGATAATTCATCACCGAATCCAGTTGTTTGCCAAGCAGGTAGGAACGCCGTTTGCCGTAACTGATCTTATTGGTGGCATCTTCCCACACTTCCCCCAAGATCAAGGCGTTTTCATCGGTTTTCTTGACCCGCTGACGAAACCGTTCCAAAAAGCCGTCGGGCAGTTCATCTGCCACGTCCAGCCGCCAACCGTCTGCCCCCAGGGAGAGCCAATGGGCGGCGACGCCCTGTTCCCCGGTGATAAATTCCAGATACCCGGGATCGGTCTCGTTGACCTCCGGCAGGGTGGTAAACCCCCACCAGGAATGGTATTTTGCGGGATAATCGGTAAAGGTGTACCAGGAGCGGTAGGGGGAATCGGGACGGTTGGCCGCCCCATCCATGGGATACCGCTGTTGGCTGTTAAAATACACGCTATCACTGCCGGTATGGGAAAACACACCGTCTAAAATGATACGGATATCCAGCTTGTGTGCCGCCCGGCAAAGGGAAACAAAATCCTTTTCATCGCCAAGCATGGGGTCGATGCGCCGGTAATCGGCGGTGTTGTACCGGTGATTGGAATGGGCTTCAAAGATCGGGTTCAGGTACAGCACGGTGACCCCCATCTCTTTTAAATAGGGGAGTTTTTGCTCAATGCCCTTCAAATCCCCGCCCCAGTAGTCGTTATTGAGCCGCAGGATCTTTTCCGGATCATACTCATAACAGGGCGTTCCCTCAAAGGACCGGTACAAATACCGATCGTCAGGTACCCCCCTCTTTGGTGTGCCGGAGCAGGCAAACCGATCGGGGAAGATCTGGTACATCACCCCG
>CAYLYC010000139.1:0-3714 GCA_964387715.1 uncultured Eubacteriales bacterium
ACGTGAGTCTCGCAAATTAAAACAAGCCAGGTCAAAAGACCAGTATGTTGACTTGTTACGCTGCGGTGCGCATGCTACTCCCTCACAACATTTAACATATTACACCATTTTCCACCAAAAGTCAACTCAAACTCAACAATAATTGACCTTTATTTGATAATGAGTTGAAAAAAGTATGATAAAATTCTTAAATGTAAATATAAACCTTGTTTTTAAAGGATGAAGAAAATGCTGAAAATCTTAATTGCAGAGGATGACCACGAGCTCAGACGCTTGTTTGCTCACGTACTCATTAAAAACGGATATACCGTAAAGGAAGTTGCCAACGGCAAAGAGGCGCTGGATGCGATCGATGCCGACTATTATGACCTTATCATTTCGGATGTTATGATGCCGATCGTGGACGGCTATCAACTTGTCCGAACGCTCCGGGACACCGGAAACAATACACCCGTTATGATGATCACCGCAAAGGACGCTTTTGACGATATGCGTCTTGGTTTTCTTTCCGGCACGGACGATTATATGATAAAGCCGATCAATATCAATGAGATGGTGCTTCGTGTACAGGCACTTCTTCGCCGAGCACAGATGATCAACGAGCGTAAGCAGACCATCGGTAATACGGTTTTGGAATGCGACACCTTTACCGTTACCACAAACAGCGAGGTCATATCCCTGCCGCAAAAGGAGTTTATGCTGCTCTATAAGATGGCATCTTACCCGGGTCGTATCTTTACCCGTCAGCAGTTGATGGACGATGTGTGGGGATATGATTCTGAAAGCGATTCCCATACGGTGGACGTGCATATCGGCCGGCTTCGTGACCGTTTCCGTGATAATCCCGACTTTAAGATCGTAACGATGCGTGGCGTGGGATATAAGGTGGTTAAGATATGAAAGAACGTGAACGATTTCAAAAACTGAGAAAACAACAGGTTAAATTCAGTCTTAGAACACGGCTTACAGGACTTGTAGGTATCGTGGTTCTTTGCAGTATTCTGATTGCCTTTGGCATTTCCAAACTGCTGGAATGGCTGTTTCCATTCTTCTCAACCAGCATTCCGCTTCTCATACAGTTGAACGTATTCAGTTTGATCGTGGCAATGGTAGCGACCCATTTTCTGTCAAAGTGGTTTTTCGACCCGATCAAGGATCTTCGGGCAGGAATGCAAAAAATAGCAGACGGAAAATTTGATACACGGATTTACACCAGATCTTCGTCAAATGAAATTCAAGAAGTTTTTGCCGGTTTTAATATGATGGCACAGGAACTTGGCTCTACGGAAATATTGCAGACGGATTTCGTTTCCAACGTTTCTCACGAGTTCAAAACCCCCATCAACGCCATTGAAGGATATACGATGCTGCTGCAAAGCACCGAGAATATTGACGGGGTAGAAAGTGAATATATTGAAAAAATCCTTTTCAATACCCGTCGGCTTTCTTCTCTCGTAAGTAACATTTTGCTTCTTTCTAAACTTGAAAATCAGTCCATACAGACCCACCGTGAAACGTATGCGTTGGATGAGCAGATCCGAGAGGATATCCTGGCATTGGAATCTTTGTGGGAGCCGAAAGATATTGAATTTGACGTAGACCTGGATACGGTGCATTACTATGGCAATAAGAACGTTTTGCATCACGTGTGGAGCAATTTGCTCAACAATGCCATTAAGTTCAGTCCAAACGGCGGCACCGTTAAAATGCGATTATTTCAAGAAAACGAAGAAGTAGTCTTTTACGTTGAGGATAACGGTCCCGGGCTTTCTGAAGAAGCCAAGAAGCATTTGTTTGATAAATTCTACCAGGCAGATACCTCCCATAAGGAAGAAGGCAACGGGTTGGGTCTTGCCCTTGTGAAAAACATCGTATCCCTTTGTGACGGAGAAATTTCCGCTGAAAATATGACAGACGGCGGTTGTCGGTTTACGGTAACGCTGCCGAATAAAAACTAAATACAAATCATAGGGACAGGTATCGGTTCTTTCGGGAGCCGATACCTCTTTTTTCAACAAAAATTGACATTGAGTTGAAGTTCAGTTGCAAAACGAATTTTATACTGTATTTAAAAATGGCAAACGGGGGTTCGTTTACGTGGTAAAAGACAGCACTAAAAACTATCAAAAGAAAATCATCACCATACCGAATATCTTATCTTTCTTCCGGCTTTGTTTAATACCGGTGATCGTTTGGCTTTATACGGTAAAGCAGGATTATTTTTGGACACTGCTTATATTGCTTCTATCTGCCATCACCGATATTGTGGACGGCATTATTGCGCGCAAATGCAATATGGTAAGCGACTTCGGCAAGGCGCTTGACCCTGTGGCGGATAAGTTGACACAGATGGCAATGCTTTTTTGCCTTGTCTCACGCTTTCCGTACATGATGATTCCTTTTGTGCTTCTCGTAATCAAAGAGGTGTTTACGGGAATTACCGCTCTAATTACCATCAAGAGAACAAACACCGTTAAAGGTGCTGTCTGGCACGGAAAAATGACAACGGTTTCTTTGTACGCTATGATGGCGATCCACGTTATCTGGTTTAACATTCCCCACACCGTATCGTTGATTTTGGTAGGCACTTGCATCGGCATCATGCTGATGTCCTTTATTCTGTATTCCATTCGGAATATTAAGGCAATCAAACATAAAACCTTTGAAGAATAACGGCTCGTTTGGGGAGGTGTCGCCTTGAATAAAAAGGAAAAAACTGCTCGGCTGATTGGTGTTTTGCTTTGCGAGGCCTTTGCGGTATTCACCATTATTATGCTGATCGTGAGCAAACAATATGACCGGCTTTTACTTGCTGTCGCTACGCCGTTTATCATACTGGTACCGAAAACAGTAGAATGTATTTTCCGCTGTAAGATCAGTTTGCCGGTGTACTTGTTCGGGCTTTTTTACTCGATAGGCCCGATGCTGGGACAATGCCACAACCTGTATTACACCGTTCCTTGGTGGGATAAGATGCTTCATATCAGCGGCGGCGTAATGTTTGCTTTCATGGGACTGTTTCTGTTCGAAAAATACGTGGGAAAAGACAAAAGAAAAACGGTTATGACCGCCATTTTTGCACTGCTCTTTTCCATGGCAATCGCTGTGTTATGGGAATTTTTTGAATTTGGTGCCGATACCTTTTTAGGTATGGATATGCAGGATGATACGGTGATCACACACATCAACTCCTATCTTCTGGATGAAGGCGTGGGAGTCGCAGGTTCGATAGAAAACATCGAACAGGTCATTGTGAACGGTCAGCCCCTCCCTGTAAAGGGCTACATAGACATCGGACTCAACGATACGATGCTGGATATGCTGCTGGAAACGATAGGCGCCGTTGTTGTCGCAATAATTTATATTGCTTCCAAAGGGAAATTCGCTGTATTTAAGGAAAAAGAAGAAGCAGGTGTTTAACCGATGTTTGTTTTGAAATTGCTACTTGCCATTATCGGCTTTGTGTTTTTATATATTCTATTCCTTGTAGTATGCAGTTTGTTTGTCAATCCCCAAAAGGAATACGAAAACCATAGTGGGTTTTATCGCACACTTTTAAACGGTGCCACGGCACTTGCCATGAAGATCATGCGCATACGCATACATACAAGCGGTATGGAAAAAGTTCCCCAGGGCACAAAAAATCTCTTGTTTGTCAGCAACCATCGTTCCAACTTTGACCCAATTATCACCTGGCATATCTTCAAACAATGG
>CAYLYC010000140.1:0-3679 GCA_964387715.1 uncultured Eubacteriales bacterium
AAAAGACTTTTACCGTACGGTAAAAGTCTTTTTATTTCATATCAATACAGTTTGATTGACCGCTATGACGCAACTTGTAACGGAATCTGCCGGCAACTCCCTTATGCCAGAATATCCTCTAAAAAGGAATAGCCGTCTCCGGCGGTGACCCGAACCGGCACACCCAAGGTTTCTTCCAGGGTTGTCACCGAAACGTCATCCAAAAACAGATCCCCTTCATTGCGCAGCATACAGGCCGGCAACACCACACAGTCACCCAAAGGATTTCCCTGCAACTGCTTGATGATATCGCCACCGGTAAGCAAACCGGCAACGGTGATATACTGACCGAAAAAGGTATTTTCTATGGCATAGACGTGGCAGGTCAAAGAGGGGAATTTTTCCATTACATCCTTGGCACAGGCGGTAATCAAGGGTTGAGCGGCTTTACCGGTAACCAAACTCACCTGTTTTTGCCCGTCAAACGCCGCATCCGCCAATGCGGATAAAAACTCCTCCCGGAAGGAGGTCCACATCCCTACGCCGTTCTCGATCTGGGCATATTCTTCATAAAATTCGCCACCGGGCAGGGGCAAACCGGCTTTCAGATAAAACTCATCCGCCGGGTAGCACAGCCGTGTGCCGTGGTGTGCAAGAAAGGCATCGCCAAACTGTTCCATCCGTGCCACCACATCCGCCGCCTGCTCCTTGGTGTAGGGAGAAAGGGGCTCCAAACCGTCCCGATATTTGGTGATGCCCACCGGTACGGCGGCAACGCTTTGCACCGCAGGATACAGCGCCGCCAAGTCCTCAAGGGAACGGGTGAGCTGTTCCCCGTCGTTCACACCGGGACAAAGCACCAACTGACAATTCATACGGATTCCTGCATCGGCAAACTCTTTCATAATAGAAAGCACTTCACCGGCATGGGGATTTTTCATCATGTGAACCCGCAACGCCGGGTCGGTGGTATGCACCGAAATATTCACCGGGCTGATATGCAGTTTGATGATGCGGTCGATCTCGTGACGGGTCAGATTGGTGAGGGTGATATAGTTGCCAAACAAAAAGGACAGACGGGAATCGTCATCCTTAAAATACAAACTTTCCCGCAGGCCTTTTGGCAACTGGTCAATAAAACAAAAAATACATTTATTTTTACAGCCCTTTTGAGCATCCATCAAATACGTGTCAAACAACATACCCGGTTCGTCGTATTCTTCTTTGTGCAACAAAACCGTTTTTTCTCTGCCCTCACGCAACAGTTCCACCGCCAGGGTGGATTCCAGCATATAAAAACGATAATCCAGCACATCCTGGATGGGATGGCCGTTGATAGAAACCAACACGTCGCCGGCGCAAATTCCGGCTTTCATGGCAGGGGAATTTTCTTCTACCTGCCGGATGACCACAGCCATTCCAAACACCTCCTAAAAATATCCGTGTACGACAATTCGGGCGTGTACCATCATACACACCCGAAACAATTCTCCAAACTGGATAAATTATTCGCCGATTTTGATAACTTCACGATCCTTATATTGACCGCATGCCAAGCAAACTCTGTGAGGACGTTTGTACTCACCGCACTTGGGGCATTTTACCAAAGTGGGAGCAGCCAGCTTCCAAACATTGGAACGTCTTTTATTTTTTCTGGTTTTAGAAATTCTTCTTGCGGGTACTGCCATGTCAGCACCTCCTTATCTCATAATCCTAAGTAACACACCGGGGTGTATCAATCGTTATTCAGCAGACTTTGTAAAACCGCCAGGCGAGGGTCGGTGGCAGAGTGGTTGCAATCACATTCGCCCTCGTTCAGGTTTTTGCCGCATTGGTCACAAAGCCCTTTACAATCCTTTTTGCAAAGGAATTTGGTAGGAATCCACAGAATCAAATCGTCCCGCAGCAGTTCCTGCTCATCCAGTTGCATATCCTCGGCTACAATAAAGCCGTCGCTTTCTTCGTCCTCCGCTTGGGAGACCACCACGTGTTCAAAGGAAAGGTCATAAGCCCGTTCCACCTGCACACCGCAACGGTCACAAGGGGAAGAAAACACAAAGGATGCGGATGCCTTCAGCAACACAACACCGGCAAAATTTTCCACCGTACCGGAGACCGACACCGGTTTACGAAAAGGAACGTTTCCGTAAAAATCCAGGTCGCTCAGATCCAGGTCAAACCGGAAGGACACAGAACCTTCTTCTGCAAAAACCTTTGTCAGATTCAGCACTGTTCACACCTCCGTCTGCAGAAAAGTGCAAGATATATTATATAGCCCCATCCCCTTTTTGTCAAGCATATTTTTTAAGAAATCCCCAAAACCTAAAAAAGAATTATTTTCAAATTCCCTCTTCCCCTCTATTGCGATTTATGGTACAATAAAACCAATCCATTTTTTATAGAAATCAGGAATGTGTATGTCACAGTTATTGGGAACCCTTGTAAACGTTGCCACCGTGTTAGCAGGCGGCGGGATCGGGTTATTATGCAAAAAGGGGCTGTCGGAAAAGGTCAGCGATACACTGATGAAGGGCTTGGGGCTTTGCACCCTGCTGATCGGCATTTCCGGCGCATTGGATTGCGATACCAACATGGTCATCGTCATCCTGTCCCTTGTTTTGGGCGCACTGATCGGTGAGTGGGTGGATCTGGACCGGTTACTGAACAAGTTGGGTGAACGGTTGCAGCAAAAGGTTACGCCGGGCAAAAGCGGCAACGCCCTTGCCACCGGGTTTGTCACCGCATCGCTGGTGTTTTGCGTGGGGGCGATGTCCATCGTAGGGCCGCTGGAAAGCGGCATTTCCGGCGACCACACCGTGCAGTACACCAAAGCCATGATGGACTTTGTTTCTTCCATGGTATTTGCCTCCCAGTTCGGCGTGGGTGTTTTGTTTGCCGCTATCATCGTGCTGGTATACCAAGGGGGCATTACTTTACTTGCCGGGTGGATCGGTCCCTATCTCACCACCGCCGTGGTGGACGCTATGTCCTGTGTGGGCTATGTGATCATCATTGGTCTTGCCCTGAATATTTTGGGCATCACCAAGTTAAAGATCATGAATTACATCCCCGGCATTTTTGTTGCCATGGCCATTATGATGATTTTGTAACCGCCATGTTGTTTTTCCACACATTATTTACAAAACTGTAATCTGAGATTACAAGGTTGTAACTGTACAAAACCTCCTTTATCTTACTATAATGAAAGTAAGAAAAGGAGGTTTTGATTATGAAAAAACAACGGGTTACCACTCTCTGCTTATGTCTGATTTTACTGTTCACCCTTTCTTTGTGCGGATGCCAAAAGCCGCAATCCACTCCCACAAAGACCGATACCCCGGTAACCGAAACCTCATCACAGACAGAACCGATCGGCGATGAAGGCGCCGAAACGGTGCTGTACCAACAATTTGTCAATCAACTGAACGATCCCGACGATACACAGTATTACGTGCACGATATAGACGGAAACGGCATCAAGGAACTGCTGTTGTTGAAACGAGGGACGGATCTTACCATATACCAATACCAAGAAGGTGCGTCCCAACCGGTTGAAGTGATGAACCAGGACTTTCTAACCGGCACACTGCGGCTCTTACTGTCCGATCAGCCGGAGGATTACCCCGGATTGTTTGTGTTTACTGTAGGGTGAACATTGAAACCCGAACCCGTTTTGGGAAGGCGGATTTTCGCTCATCCA
>CAYLYC010000141.1:0-3650 GCA_964387715.1 uncultured Eubacteriales bacterium
GGTAGGAGGATTTCTGGATTTCAATGAGGTTGGGCATTTCCAAAATCTCATTGATGGTAGAAAAACTCATACGTTCATTGGTACCAAGGCGTACTTTTTTCACATTTACCATCGGTTTTACCACTCCATTCAAAATTGAACTTTTTTCCGAAAAAGCTTGATGTTTTTTGCGCCCTTTTTTGACCTGTTTTGTCAAAAGGACCGTACAATATGAGCAAAATAACCCATATTGATACATCTTGGTATTATATTACAACTGTTTGCAAATGTCAAGGGGCTTTTAATAAAAAAATCCCTTTTGCATAAAAAATGCAAAAGGGTTGTGTCTATTGGCTTTTTTTGAGTAAAAATTAAACACACGGCGGCGTTGTTATTTTTTAACCGGAATTTTCTTTCCCCCGGCGGCAACGATTCGTTTTCTGGCTTTTGCGGCAAGTAAAGCGTTCAAAAAACCGTCCTCCATGGTATGACTGCCCACCGGATTGGGGAAACTACAGTTAGCCCCGTGAAAATCGCTTCCGCCGGTAGCCAACAGGTCATATTCCCGCACCAGATCCAACAAATGGGCCTGCTGTTGGGCATCGGCAGAATGATGCCATACTTCAACGCCGTCCAAGCCCTGCTCTTTCAAAGCAGGAATCAAGTCCACGTTGTTATAATGATAAGGATGGGCTAACACCGCCAACCCTTCTGCCTGGTGGATGGCAGACAGCACGTCCTCCACCCGGGGATAGGTGATCTTCACCTTTGCCCAGCCGTTTTCGCCAAACAATTGGTCGTACAACGGCCCGAACACGGTGGTGGTGTACCCTGCATCCTGCAACGCCAACATAATATGTTGTTTAAACAGATTGGTACTGCCGTTGATCCATTTTTGTATCATGCTTTTGGGGAGAGAATACTGCTTCATCACCATGGCCGCCATTTTTAATCCGGCTTCTTTTCGGGCGGTATTGATCTCCTTGCAAAGACCCTGCAAACGGTCGGGATATTCCGGCAAATAGCAAAGAAGATGCACGTTGTTACCCTGTTCGTCCCGACAACTGAACTCCGCACCGGGAATCACCTGGATCCCGCTGCGCTCACCCAGCATTTTCCCTCGCATAGCACCGGCAAGGGTATCGTGGTCGGTCACTGCAATGGCAGTCAGCCCTGCACCCTTTCCCAAGGCAATCAATTCTTCAATACTAACCGAGCCATCCGACAGTTTGGTATGGCAATGCAAATCCGCAGGCATGATGATCTCCTCCTCATGTATTAAATTTATTTTATCACAAAATACCATGGATTTGCAAGGAAAAATTACAATTTTTTTACGCCGGTTTCGGTTGACATTCCCACCGGTTTAGGATATATTGAAGTTGTGATTAGGGTGAACATTGAAACCCAAACCCGCCGCAAAGCGGTGTATTTCGGTGCTTTTTGCTCCGCTCTCGCTTGAAAGGCGTATGTATTTCCCAGTATTTTAACAATGGATGAGCGAAAATCCGCCTTCCCAAAACGGGGTTCGGGTTTGAATGCTCACCCCACCCAATAGGAGTTTACTATGTTTGAATTGGAAGAACGCCCGGAACGGGCCGTATTGGTAGCATTGGACACCGGCGAAGAGGACACCCCTGCCCTGTTGGCAGAATTGGAAGAACTCACCGATACCGCCGGCGCACAGGTGATTGCCACCGTGACCCAAAAACTGCCCTGTCCGGAAAAAGCCACCTTTATTGGCAGCGGCAAGTTGGAAGAGATCAGGGATTTTTGCGCAGATAACCATATTGACCTGCTGATTTTTGATACCGAATTATCCCCCACCCAGCAACGGAATATTGAAGAAGCCACCGGGGTACGCACCATTGACCGCACCCTGCTGATCTTGGATATTTTTGCAGGCAGAGCCAGTTCGGGAGAAGGCAGGATCCAGGTGGAATTGGCACGGTACCGGTATATGTTGCCCCGACTCACCGGACAAGGGAAAAACCTGTCCCGTCAAGGGGGGATCGGTATGCGCCGGGGTGCCGGTGAAAGCAAACTGGAAACCGACAAACGCCACATCCGCCGCCGTATTCACGCCCTTTCGGAACAACTGAAGGAGATCGAAGTGCGCCGGAACAACCAACGGGAACGCCGCCGGAAAAACGGCATCCCCACCGTTGCCATCGTGGGGTATACCAACGCAGGAAAATCCACCTTAATGAACTATTTGACCCAGGCGGGTGTGCTGGTGCAGGATATGTTGTTTGCCACGCTGGACCCCACCGCCAGGGGATTAAAACTGCCCGACGGACGAACGGTGATGATGGTGGATACGGTGGGATTGATCCGAAAACTCCCCCACCATCTGGTGGAGGCATTCCATTCCACCCTGGAGGAAGCCGCCCAAGCGGACGTGATCCTTAACGTATGCGACCTGTCCAATCCGGAAGCAGAGGAGCATTTAAAGGTAACCAACGAGTTGCTGGTGGAACTGGGTTGCGGCGAAATCCCCATCCTATCGGTGTTTAACAAAATCGATATGGTGGAAGATCCCTATCTCATCCCCCGGCAAAGCATTGGCATTTCTGCCCTGACCGGGCAAGGGGTGGATGGATTGCTGTCGGCCATTGTGGAAGCCCTGCCCCCCACGCAAGTGAAGGTGGAAATGCTCATTCCCTTCCACAAAGGGGAGATCGCTCCCATTTTACGCAAAAACGGCATCATTCACAAAGAGGAATACGTGGCAGAAGGGCTATCCCTGACCTGCACCATTCCTTGTGTTGACGCAGAAAAATATAAAGAGTATGTGGTGGGAAAGGCAGAATAGACCCCCGCACAAATCAAAACGACCTCCTGTGAACAAGAGGTCGTTTTCTTTATGTTATTGATTTTCTTCAACCAACGCCAACAATTCCCGGGCGGTATCGATCAGCACCGATGCCCCTGCCTTGGTTAGTTCCTCTCTGCCCCGGAAGCCCCAGGTAACGCCCACGGCGGTCATGCCGCAGTTGACCCCGGTCTCCATATCCACGCCCGAGTCCCCCACAAACAGGGTTTCCTCCGGGGTGAGCCCCAGCCGGTTCATCACGTGCAAGGGCAATGCAGGATGAGGTTTTAAGGGAAAATCCGGCGTATTGCCCCACACTTCGGCAATTTGCCCCCCAAACAGTTCCTGCACAATACGGGTTGCCATCTGCTGGGGTTTATTGGTGACCACACCCATAACAATGCCTTGCCGGTACAGCCGGTCAACCGCTTCCCTCACCCCGTCATAAGGACGGGTGGCATCCAGATAATGAGCACCGTAATCGGCCATATACGCCTGGTGGATCTCCCCAAACAACCCCTCGTCCACCGGCACACCGATGGCACGTTTCAGTTGATTTTTAGCGCCGTTGCCCACGTATTGACGAAAATTCTCTATCGGCTTTGCTTCAAACCCGTAGGCGGTGAGCACCCGGTTGGTGGCAGCCGCCAGATCTGCCAACGTGTCACACAACGTGCCGTCTAAATCAAATAATATTCCTTTGATCGCCATAGGTATCCCTTTCCTCCAAATGAAAAATGGGCGAGCAATGCTCGCCCTGAGGTTATTCGTTTGAATTATTCAGCAAAACCGGATTGTACCAATTTTACCAAACCGTCTACTGCGGCTTCTTCGTCAGCGCCGTCAGCAATGATGC
>CAYLYC010000142.1:0-3647 GCA_964387715.1 uncultured Eubacteriales bacterium
GGTCTACACCTGAAATACGTGCCATTTACTATTGCACCTCCAAAAAGTGTTTCAAGGATTAACCTTGACGTTGTTTGTGCTTAGGGTTTTCGCAAATAACCATAATGCGTCCCTTGCGTTTGATGATTTTGCATTTGTCGCAAATCTTTTTGACAGAAGGTCTGACTTTCATTGTTTTTACCTCCTAAATTTATGCCTTTCGGCTATTTGGATCGCCAAGTAATTCTGCCCTTTGTCAGGTCGTATGGCGACATCTCGACCGTAACTTTATCTCCGGGCAGGATGCGGATAAAATTCATCCGCAATTTGCCGGAAATGTGGGCGGTGATAACATGACCGTTGGGAAGCTCTACCTTAAAAACAGTGTTGGGCATTGCTTCGCGAACGATTCCTTCTACTTCGATCATGTCTTGTTTTGACATTATAGAATCCCCCTCACATTACATCATCCTGGGCGACGCCTGAAACTTCCTTCAGTGCCCGTCGCAATGATCGGTTAGTGGACATTGAGCCGCTGTCTAATACGGTATTGGTGAGGCCAATGTGTTTCCGATTTTTTTTCTTAGGTCGTTCCAAAGGTCGGTCTTTTCCGTTGCACAGCATAACCGCCTGGGCGGTGGCTGCTACCACAACCAAAAACTCTCCTTTATCCCGGCCGGCCCGTGAATACACCACGCGGCCGATTGGCAGTTCCATCATCCGTCGCCTCCTAAGGTCTGGTTAAGATCACCGGACCGTTGGCGGTGATGGCGATGGTATGCTCAAAATGGGCAGACAAGGCGCCGTCAGCGGTTTCCACCGTCCAGCCGTCCTTCAACGTTTTCACGTTGGGTGTACCCATATTAATCATCGGTTCAATGGCTAATGTCATACCGGGAATCAGTCGGATCCCATGTCCGGCCTTGCCGTAGTTGGGAACCTCGGGTTCTTCGTGGAGTTTTGTCCCCACGCCGTGGCCGACAAATTGCCGTACCACTGAAAATCCGGCTTCTTCAGCGTGTTGCTGAACTGCCGCAGAGATATCTCCGATCCTGCCGCCTGAAATGGCCGCTTCAATTCCTTTGTAAAGGGATTGTTCGGTCACATCCATCAGCCGCTTTGCCTGGGGTGATACCTCACCCACCGCAAAAGTGGCGGCGTTATCGCCATGATAGCCATGGAGTTCGGCGCCAAGGTCAATGCTGACAATGTCGCCTTCCTTTAAGATAACATCCTTGGAAGGAATCCCGTGAATCACTTGATGATTCACCGAAATACAAGCCGTTGCAGGATAGCCGCAATACCCTAAGAAATTAGGGCGTCCCCCGTGCTTCACAATAAAATCATGGGCGAGTTTATCGATCTCCCAGGTGGAAACACCGGGTCTTACAGCGTTACCTGCTATCTGAAGGGCCGCAGCCGAAAGCTGACAGGCCGCCTTAATATAAGTTAGTTCTTGAGATGTTTTGAGAACGATCATACCAAATCCTCTACTGCTTTCATCATTAAAGCGGTGGTAACGGCCAGTTCTTCCTGGCCTTCAACGGTACGAAGCATCCCTTTTTGACGGTAGAAATCCGCCAACGGAGCGGTTTGGTCTTGATACACCTTCAACCGTGCCAACACGGTTTCCGGCTTATCATCTTCCCGCTGTACCAAGGTGGCGCCACAGGTGTCACACACGTCTTCCTTTTGGGGAGGATTGTATTCCACGTGATAACTGGCACCACAGGCAAGACAGGTGCGACGTCCGGATATACGGGCAACGATCTTTTCGTCCGACAGTTGCATTTCCACCGCAGCATCAATGCCGAGATCCATTTCTTCCAGCGCTTTGGCTTGAGGAATGGTACGGGGAAAACCGTCTAAAATGAAACCGTTTGCACAATCCGGTTGAGCCAACCGTTCT
Source organism: uncultured Eubacteriales bacterium (assembly GCA_964387715.1). Taxonomy (GTDB): domain Bacteria; phylum Bacillota; class Clostridia; order Oscillospirales; family Acutalibacteraceae; genus UMGS1484. The sequence continues at coordinate 1,889 of CAYLYC010000142.1, forward strand.
TTCACCAGGCCGATCACAACGTCATCCGCTAACAGGTTGCCGCCGTCGATGACTGCTTTGGCAGCCAATCCCATGGGCGTTCCCTTTGCGATTGCTTCGCGAATCATATTGCCGGTGGAGATGGTGGGAATTTGATACCGTTCACGCAAAATCTCTGCCTGGGTTCCTTTTCCAGAACCCGGAGGGCCGAATAGAATCAATTTCATAGCCGTTTCATCCATTCTCAAGGGGGTCACTGTGGGGCAGATGCCCCACAAGCAAACCGCCGTTCTTAAAATTAATCTAAGAAACCTTTGTAGTACCGCATCATCATTTGAGATTCGATCGACTTAATGGTATCCAATGCTACACCAACCAAGATCAGTACCGAAGTACCGCCCAGGGAGATGTTGATACCGGCAACCGTACCAACGAGGATGGGGAGAATTGCCATAATACCCAAGAAGCAGGCGCCTACCAAGGTGATTTTGGAAATAACCTTGCCGATGAAGTCGGAAGTAGGTTGACCGGGACGAATACCGGGGATAACACCGGAGTTCTTCCGCAGGTTGTTTGCCATTTCTACGGGGTTGTACTGAATGGTTACATAGAAGTATGCAAAGAATACGATCAATGCAAGATACAGTACGGCATAAATGGGTTTGTCATAGGTGAACAAACCTAAAATTTTAGCAAATGTGCTGGTGTTGTTGGAGCTCATGAATGCCAGAATGGTGCTGGGAATGGACAAAATGGAACTGGCGAAGATGATGGGCATAACACCGGACATATTGACCTGAATGGGCAAGTGGGTGTTTTGACCGCCGTACATCTTACGGCCCACAACCTTTTTGGCATATTGCACCGGGATTCTACGCTCGGCTGCTGTCATAAATACAACAAATCCGATGATGAGCAAGAACACAACACAAATGATAACCACAACGGGCCATTGACCGCTCACGGCATAAGCATACAAGGAAGCGAATGCGCTGGGAGCACGGGAGATGATACCTGCGAACAAGATCATGGAGATACCGTTACCGATACCTTTTTCGTCGATTTGTTCGCCCATCCACATGATCAATGCAGAACCTGCGGTAAAGCAAAGAACGATGATAACAGCAGTAAAGATCTGGGAGAAGAGCCCTGCGCCTTTACCGTACATCAGGTAATCCCCTGCGTTACGCAGATAGAAATAATAGGCAACACCTTGGATCAGAGCCAGGATAACGGTTGCAAACCGAGTATACTTGGCAATTTTCTTTCTGCCTTCTTCCCCTTCCTTGGAGATACGTTCCAAGGCGGGAATGGCAACCGTCAGCAATTGCATGATGATGGAGCTGTTGATGTAGGGAGTAACACCCATAGCAAAAATAGCGCCATATTCCATTGCGCCACCGGTGAGGATGGACAAATAGCTGAACAAGGTAGTGCCGGAAGACGAACCGCTCATGGCGTCGCTCAAAGCACCTGCATCAATGAAGGGAGCAGGAATGTAAGAGCCAACCCGGAACAAGAGGATGATCATAATGGTGAAGAAGATTTTCTTACGAAGATCTGCTAATTTCCAAGCGTTGCGAATTGTTTCGAACAGTTGCACCTTACATCACCTCAGCCTTTCCGCCGGCAGCCTCGATTTTAGCTTTGGCTGACGCAGAGAAGGCAGCGGCCTTAACGGTCAGGGTTTTGCTAATTTCGCCTTGACCCAAAACCTTAACACCGTCCATCTCTTTTTTGATCAGGCCGGCAGCTTTCAAAGCTTGGGCGTCTACGACTG
>CAYLYC010000143.1:0-3633 GCA_964387715.1 uncultured Eubacteriales bacterium
TGTCGTCCAACCGAAGATTGCACGTACCGCTGTATTTTTCGGCAGTTCCAAAGTCAATGCAAATGGCTTTGGCATGGCCGATATGCAAATACCCGTTGGGTTCAGGGGGAAAACGGGTCTGCACATGGGAATATACACCCTCGCTCAAATCTTCATCAATAAAATCGTGAATAAAATTTGAGGTTTCTTTTATCATTTCATCCATATTATAAACCTACCTTTTTATCTTTATTGTTGCAAACAAGCGACAGCAGCCGCCATTCTTGACTTACATTCATCCTCGCCCAGCAGTTGCATAATGGCGTACAGATCCGGGGTGTTTCGGCGGCCGGTTATGGCTAAACGAACAGCAGTACTTACATCCCCCACATGACCTTTGTAGCCATCCGGGTCTTTTTTGTATTGCTTTACATCCGGGCTGTAACCCAAACCGGGACAAATATCCTTTAAACCGGCAAACCAGCCGTCTTTATCGGTATCGTGTTGATAGGCATCAAGATATGCCTTGATGATGTCAGCGGCATCCGTCACCGTCATATTGTCCGGCAGTTCATAGGTATCGGACGCTTGGAAGAAGTATGCAGTGTAATCAATGGCATCCTTCCAGCAAGCCAGATCCTTACGGGGTTTGTTGCCGCCCCGGTCAATGGAGAAAATCCCTTTGGTAAATTCCGGGTCACGCATCAATTTTTCGTAAAATTCCCCATTATATTCCTTGGCCCAATCGGTAATGGCAGCAACCACTTCCTCCGACGTAAAACGGGAGATCACGTTTTTGCTTACGTCATTGAATTTAACCAAGTCCACCAACGCACCGGAAGAAGACATTTTCTTCAGATTAAAGGCAAACGATTCCTGCGCAGCATCCACATTGGCACGGCGCCATTCTTCAAAGTTGGAATTGGCAAGGGTCAGTAAATATTCACGAACCGAACTGGCTGGATAACCTTGTTCAAAATAATAAGAAACAGCCGCTTCCAGGTCTTTGCGTTTGGAAAGTTTCCGTTTACCGCCGTTATCCTCCTTCATCAAAGGAGCAATATGCGCGTATTTCGGTGGCTTGAAGCCCAACAATTTAAACAGTTGCAAATGAATGGGTGCAGAGGCGATCCATTCATCCCCCCGAACCACATGGGTGGTGCGCATCAGGTGATCATCCACCGCATGGGCAAAATGATAGGTTGGAATGCCATCGGATTTCAACAGTACGATATCCTGGGTATTCTCCGGCATTTCAATTTTGCCTTTGATCATATCCTCAAATACAACCTTACCCTCTGCTGTTCCGGGAGAGCGAAGCCGTAATACGTAAGGCAGTCCCTTGTTGAGATTGGCTTCAATCTGGTCCAAGGTCAGTTCCCGGCAGGAAGCATACTCACCATAATAACCGGGGGTGATTTTCTCCGCTTCTTGTTTTTCACGGAGAGCAGAAAGCTGTTCTGCCGTGCAAAAACAAGGATAAGCATATCCTTCTAAAACCAATTTTCTGGCATACACGTGATATATGCTTTCCCGTTGGCGTTGATGATAGGGGCCGTAATCACCCATTTCCACGCCTTGACCGGTCACACCTTCATCAACACGGAAGCCGAAACTGGCAAGATCCTGCACAATGGCGGCTACGCCGTCTTCAATTTCCCGTTTTTTATCGGTATCTTCAATGCGAACATAAAAAATACCGCCGGTTGTATGTGCTGTACGTTCACTGATAAATGCAGAAAACAAATTTCCCAGATGCATATGACCGGTAGGACTGGGCGCATAACGGGTCACTCTTGCACCTTCCGGCAAATTGCGAGGAGGATATTTTTCCTCCAGTTCTTCCGGTTCTGGCAAAGGATTGGGAAACAGCAAATTGGATAACATTTGTAATTCAGTTGGATTCATGTTATTAGACCATTCCTTTTATACGGAGACAAAAAACACTACTTGCCCCCATTTTCATATTCTTTCCTATTATGACAGAAAATGCCTTGAATTTCAAGTGTTTTATCAAATTATTTTGTAATTTCTATCTTGCTTAAACTCTTGCGGATAACGATTGACAATTCTTACTAAATATGCTATATTATATATTTGTAAATAATGTATCTATTCTTAAAGTGAGGATTGATTCTATGGCTTTGATTCTCCCCAAACACTATGGGTCAAAACTGGATATTCACACGACCCAGTTGGCAATAAAAACCATAAAAGATCATTTTCAAAAAACGTTGGCAAAAAAATTACATCTCGCCCGTGTAACCGCACCGTTGTTCGTACATCCCGATTCCGGTTTAAATGACCGATTGAACGATGTGGAGCGTCCGGTGGCTTTTGATATACTGGAGACCGGAGAGGTTGTAGAAATCGTCCATTCCCTGGCGAAATGGAAAAGGTACGCCTTAAAGCAGTACGATTTTCAATTGGGTGAAGGGTTATATACCGATATGAACGCCATCCGTCGGGATGAAACGACTGACAATATTCACTCTCTTTACGTTGACCAATGGGACTGGGAGAAGATTATTGACAAAAACGAGCGCACGCCACAACTTTTAAAACAAACTGTGGAATTGATTTATGAAGCGCTGTTGGATACAGAAGCGTATATTACCGAGAAATATCCGGCCCTTGATAAGGTGTTGCCAAGCACCATTCATTTTGTTTCTTCCCAGGAATTGGAAGATCTATACCCAACCTTGTCACCAAAAGAACGAGAAAACGCCGTATGCAAACAATACGGTGCCGTATTTATCTCCCAAATCGGCGACAAACTGAAATCCGGCAAACCCCATGACGGTCGTGCCCCGGACTATGACGATTGGTCCATGAACGGTGACATTTTGGTTTGGTACGAAACCCTTGGTATCGCCTTGGAACTCTCCTCTATGGGCATACGAGTGGATGAAGATTCCCTTGTTTATCAACTGAAAGAAAGAAATGCCATGGAACGGGCAGACCTTCCCTTCCAAAAAGCGATCATCAACAAGGAACTCCCCTACACCATCGGCGGTGGAATCGGTCAATCCCGTTTATGTATGTTCTTCCTGCAAAAGGCCCATATCGGTGAAGTGCAGGTTTCTCAATGGCCAAAAGCCATGCTGGATGAATGTGCCCGTGCCGGTATAGAATTGTTGTAAATCGGCTCATTTGGCTGTAAAAACGATTAAAATATTACAAAGTAACATAAAAGTTAGGTGGTTTATAACTATGTCAGAGCAAAAAAAGATGGTAGAAGAAATCACATCTATGAATGTGGATTTTGCCAAATGGTATACCGATGTTGTTAAAAAAGCAGAACTGGTGGACTATGCCAGTACAAAAGGTTGCATGATCATCCGTCCTTATGGCTATGCGATTTGGGAAAATATTCAAAAGCATTTAGATGCCCGTTTTAAGGAATTGGGACATGAAAATGTGATGATGCCCATGTTCATCCCGGAAAATCTTTTGCAAAAGGAAAAAGACCACGTTGAGGGCTTTGCCCCCGAGGTTGCCTGGGTAACCCATGGCGGCAGTGAAAAACTCACCGAACGTCTTTGTGTGCGCCCCACTTCCGAAACCCTTTTCTGCGAACATTACGCCAACATCATTCATTCCTATCGTGATCTGCCGAAGTTGTACAACCAATGGTGTTCGGTGGTTCGGTGG
>CAYLYC010000144.1:0-3557 GCA_964387715.1 uncultured Eubacteriales bacterium
CATGTTTTTATGATATACTGTAACTAAAAGGAGGGATTGGATGAAATACGCTTGTCTTGTAATGGATCACGATGACACGGTGGTAAAAAGCACGGCGCAAATACATTACCCCGCATTTTTACACACCCTGGCAACGTTACGTCCGGAAACGGAAATTTCCCTCACCCGGTTCACAGAGATCTGCGCCCAACCGGGGTTTGTGCCCTTTTGCCAACAGGAACTTGGTTTTACCAAGCAGGAGATGGATTTTGAACTTGCGGATTGGCTCACGTTTGTAAAGGAAAAGATCCCCGATGCGCACCGGGGAATGAGGGAATTGCTCACCCGGTTCAAAGCCGCCGGCGGTCTGATCTGCGTGGTGTCCCAATCGGAAGCCACCCTCATCCAGCGGGACTACCTGCATCACTTTGGATTTTCGCCGGACATGATCTTTGACCTGAGCTACTCCCCCCAAAAGCCAGACCCGGCGCCTCTATTGGAGATCATGGAAAAAACCGGGCTTTCCAACCATCAATTGCTGGTGGTGGATGACCTGCCGGTGGGAAAACAAATGGCGGATGCCGCGGGGGTGGATTTTGTTTACGCCGGGTGGAGTGGAACAGCCCGGAAAATCGACCAGGCCATGCGAAAAGAATGTGTTTACGTTGCAAACACCGCCCAGGAATTGCAACAATTGATCAAATAGTGAATCAAAAGAAAAAGGCGATGCCAAGCGGCATCGCCTTTTTTTAGGTTAAAACTTTATTGAAGTTTTAAAAATTGTTTTTAGGCAGCTTCGGATTTGCCAACAGCGATCTTCAGGATTTCCAGAGCATCGCCAGCGTCGATCTTACCATCGGTATTAACGTCACCAGCAAGTTTTTGGATATCGGTGAATTCGGCTTTACCAACAGCATATTTCAGCACTTCGAGAGCGTCGCCAGCATCAACTTTACCGTCTTCGTTCACATCACCCAAGGTGTATTTGGGAGCCGGGTTGGCCAATACATATTCAATAGCTTCCAGAACATCCAGGTTGGTAACGTAAGCTTGAGCAGCTTCGGACAGATCAGCGTAAGCGGCACGAGCAGCGGCAACAGCTTCTGCATCGGCTTCGGATACTGTATCAACGCCGGGCAAAGCAGCGATCATATCATCAACTGCTTTAGCAGCAGCCATGGCAACTTCGATTTCTGCAATTTTGTTTTCTGCGGCACGCAGAGCCATCAAGTTCTTGACCAACAGTTTTTGATCAACGGTCAAATTGGTGTAAGCAGCGCGAGCGGCTTCAACAGCAGCTTTATCATCGATGGTCATGTCATCGGTGGGCAACGCAGCGATCATTTCGTCTACATCGTTAGCAGCGGCTTTGTTGGCAGCTTCGATCTTCAGATTTTCGATGGTTTGTTCTGCGGCAACCAAAATGTCAGCTTTGAGAACCATGTTCTTTTGGGTTTCGGTCAGACGATCGTAAACGGCACGAGCGAATACAACTTCATCTTCGTCATCCAAAGTAACGTTGGTCAAAGGAGCGATAATGGAGTCAACGAATTCAGCAACAGCACTGTCAGCGGGGAATTGTTCATCAGCTTGAGCAGCGAAATCTGCGTTAGCAGCAACAAATTCATCCCAACCTTTGGTGATGGCTTGATATTCTTCAGGCAGAGATGCGTATCTGGAGTAAATTGCAAAGAAGTCGTCATAGGTAGCATCGTCAGCATAGTTTTCGATGGCGATGGTTACGTCTTTAGCAATGTTGCGCAGGGTGTTGATTTCAGCAACAGCAGCACCGTTCATGAAGTGAACGTCGTCCATGAGAACGGTGAAGCCCTCTGCAGGAATGGTCAAACCAAGTACGTGGAAACGGAAGTCTTCAACGGTGAGAACGTCGCCGGCTTTGATAGCACGTTGACCGCCATCTTCCAGTTTGTAAGCACCACTCAGGGTCAACGGAATAACAACGTGGTTCCAGCCGTCTACCAGTTCTTTAAGGATAGGACGAATAATGGAGGCCTTGGTAGTACCAGCATTACCCCATTGGTTCGCACCACCGGTTTGAGCGGTATCCAAACAGAAGCCGATGTCGCTAGTAGCATTAGCCAATACGGAAGCATCAGATACGTACAGGTCGAAGGTGACGTACATATCGGAAGGATCGGTAACGATCAATTTAGCGCTACCGTCAACGTTGTTCAGCTCATCATCATTTTCAGTGTTTTGATGGAAGCTGTATACATACATGTGCAGGTCAGCAGCGGATTTGGAACCATCATAAGATACTTGGAATGCGCGTTTGCCAACCAATCCGCTTTTAACAATGCCGGGGGAAGTACCGCCACCGGCACAAGCCAAGTCAGACAGAGCGGTTTCGAATGAACGGAATGTGGTGTCGTAAGCGCCGGAGCAAGCAATTGCAACTTCAGCAGCTTCCAGAACAGCCAGGTTGGGAACCAATGCTTTTGCAGTAGCGTTCAATTCTCTGTAAGCGGCACGAGCAGCTTCAACAGCAGCAGCATCGTCGGCGGTGATGGTTTCGGGCAAAGCAGCGATTTGTTCTTCAACTGCTTTTGCAGCGATAATAGCAGCTTCCAGAGTGGCGATGGCAGCTTCGTCAGCTTCCAAAACAGCCAGTTTAGTTACATAGGATTTTGCTTTGTCATTCAAAGCTTCATAAGCAGCGCGAACAGATGCAACAGCATCTTTATCGGTTACAGCAACAGTTTCAGGCAAACCAGCGATAGCAGCGTCAACAGCAGCAGCGGCTTCTCTGGCGGCTTTGTCTTCAGCAAGAGCAACTTTTACAGCAGCCAATTTTTCAACGTTTGCAGCTTGAACCAATGCTTTTTGATCATCGTTCAAAGCATTGTACATTGCTTCAGCAGCATTGATAGCGGCTTCGTCATCAACGGTGATGTCGGCGGCATCTTTCAATGCAGCGATAGCGGCATCAACAGCAGCGGCTTTTTCAGCGTCGCCAGCAGCTTGTTCCAATTCATTGATCTTGGCTTCAGCAGCTTCCAGAACGTCCAGGTTAGCAACACCGGCTTTGGTGTCGGCAGCCAGTTCTTCCACTGCGGCACGAGCAGCTTCTACGAGGCCTTTATGGCTCAAATCGATTTCAGCAGGCAATGCAGCGATTGTAGCTTCAACAGCAGCAATTTTTTCAGCTTCTGCGGCGATTGTAGCTTCCATGGATTCCAAGGTAGGCAAAGTGGTTACAATGCCTTGGGCGGTTGCGGACAGAGCGGCGTATTCAGCACGGAGGGCTTCAACGTCAGCTTTGTTAGCATAAGTAACACCTGCTGCGGCAAGAGCATTCACTTTTTCGTCGAAAGCAGAAGCAAGAGCAGGAGCTTCAGCCAGATCGGTCAAAGTGGAAGCATTGTAAACAGCAGCTTTAGCGGTATTGCTCAAAGCTTCATAAGATGCTTTGGCAGCAGCGATGCCATCAGTGTTATCAACGGTCAAACCGGCGATCACTTGAGCCAGGTCTTTACCAGCGTTGGTTTCGGGAACGATTTCATCCAAACCGTTAGCGTTAGCGATGCGGATATCGTCGATCCAGATTTGGTTGGTGC
>CAYLYC010000145.1:0-3548 GCA_964387715.1 uncultured Eubacteriales bacterium
TTTGAGGGGCGTGTGTCATATGGCGTACGGGTTCAAGTCCCGTCTCTCGCACCAAAGCATTCAAACCCGAACCTTTTACCAATCGGTGAAACGTTCGGGTTTGTTGTTTTCTTAAAAGATCTGTTGTTTTGGCGAATAGAGTTGTTATAGCGGTTGGTGAGAACCGGTCAATTGGAGTGATGAGGAGGTCTTGGCGGTCTTGGGAAGGGCGGAGGCCCTCCCGGAAAAGCATTTCTTTCTCTGTCCTCGCCTATATATCGGTTGGCTTGTGTTGAGAAAAGTTTATGGTAAACGCCTTTTCTTGCCATCAGTTCCATGTGATTTCCGTTTTCAACAAGCACACCGTTTTCTAAAACCAAGATCTTTGATGCAATTGTTGCACTCGATAATCTGTGGGAAACAAAGAAGGTGGTTTTGTCCTTCCTGAGTTGATCAAACTGATTGAATATTTCCTGTTCGGCGATCGCATCAAGAGAAGCAGTGGGTTCATCCAGAATCAGAATATCCGAATCCGAGTAAAATGCCCGTGCAATGGCAAGTTTTTGCCATTGCCCAATGGATGGCTCAATGCCGTCCTGCTCAAAAATCCGCATAAGGGGCGTGTCGTATTCTTTTGGCAGGTTGCGAATAAAGTCGTCGGCGGAACTTGAATGTGCTGCTCGCTGAATTTCGTCAATATCAATGGGTTTGTTTATTTCACCGAAATATATATTTTCTTTGACCGTAAAAGCATATTTGCCGAAATCCTGAAAGATCGCACCGAAGGATGAATACAGATCATCTGTGTCATACTCGCGCATATCTTTTCCATCCAGTAAAATGCAACCGCTTGTGGGATCGTATAAGCGAGTCAATAATTTTAGCAGCGTTGTTTTTCCTGCACCGTTTAATCCTACCAGGACAACCGTGTCGCCCGGTTCAACCACAAAGCTAATATGTTTCAGCACGTCGTTCGTTGTACCGGGATAACGGAATGATACGTCACGAAATTCAATGGTATGTCCCGTATGGCGTTCTACCTTCCGTGCCTGGGGAAGGGTTGGTACAATATGCCTTTTTTCGTTCATAAAAACGATCATATTATCAATAAACAATGTGCCTTCGTATATACTTGACGTGGTTGCAACAAGCGTGGCTACACAGGTTGCAATAGAAGTGAGAGCACCTGTATAAAGAGAATAATCACCGATTTGTCCGCTGCCCATGGTAACGGTATAGGCAATAAAGAAAAACAAAGCACAATTCACAACGGTGGTTATTAAGGAAATTGCGATATTCCAAATGCTCTCATCGGAAATCAGTTTTTTGATGCCGGCAAAATAGCGGCTGAACACTTTGTTGTAATTTACAATGAAGGTGTCTGATAGCCCGAAAAGCCGCAGTTCTTTAACCATATCCTTATTGACAAGCATATCGGAATAATAAGACATCTGCCGTCTTTCTTTGGAATGGTGCCGCATATAACGAAAGTTTTTCTTTCTAAACCAAAAGGTGATGATGGCGCTTGGTAATGAAAGCAAAACGACGATCAGCGGTGCAAACCAAGCGATGGAGGACAATATTACAATAAAGCTGAAAGCCGAAATCAACGTGCTGACAATGTTGAAGGTCGATCGGATGACTTCGATGGGTCTTATGCCGGCTTCACGGTTTGCATTCTCGAACTTCTCGTAAAAATCCGGCATATCAAAAGATGCAACGTCGATTTCTTTTGCCTTGTTCATGATTTTACATTTAACGTGATTCGTTACAACTTCACTTGAAATGCGTGTAACCATATTGCTGATGTTGTTGATCAAACTCACGAAAAACATATATCCGAACTGCAACATCATTGCCGGGAGCAAAACGGAACAAACGCTGTTGAACGTGGGATTACTTGCAGTAAGAACCTTTGCAACGTTGTTTAACAGATTGGCAGATATGTAAGCAGATATTACAGGGGAAATTCCGTTGAATACAGCCATAAAGATCATAACTAACATCAGTGATTTTTTGGCTTCCCAAACCAGTTTGGCGATGTAGATCAGTCGAGTAAAGAAACTGCTTGTAACTTTTTTGATGTATCCTGGTATTTCACGGATGCTTTTTGGAAGCGGCTCTTTTAATTTTTCGTTTTGTTCACTTGGGGGCGGTCCCATAAATCCCCCTGGCCCTCCAGGTCTCATAATATCCCTCTTTTATTTGTTCTTTCGTTGCGGTCGCCGGAAAACGCTTTTTATTATTCTATCATGGCAGTCACTATATGTCAAACAGGGGTACACCTTTTGCGGTGTGCCCCTGTATCATGAATCAGTTATTCCAATACACTCCGTTATCATCTAATGTTGCAGAGTTGGAAGATTCTGTAGAAATAGAAGCAGAGTTGCTTCCGAGATAAACAACCATTGCAGAAATGCTATCAGGCATTTTTACGGCAGAAACCGTCTTTCCGCTTTCCTTCACCGTAAGATAACTGCCGGAATTTAAGGAAACAGAAGCACTTGTGGCAATACTTGAGAAATTGGAGCAATGGGTCGCCTCATTTGTCATACCGCCTCTGGGCATGACCGCAACCACCGAGCCGCCGGTGTACTTATATCCCTGTTCCGTATCAATGGCGGAGTTGCCGTTTGAGTTGGAAATGACAACGACCTTTCCCCCTGCAAATACAATACCCTCATAGGATGTTCTGCTGTTGGAGTCAATACCGTCACCGGTGCAGTTAATATACACGGTGCCTCCGGAAATTTCAATGGCAGTATCGGAGGTGGTGGTTCCGTTCATTCCGTCATCCGAAGAAAGCACAGATACATTGCCGCCGGAAATGATTACTTTCGTTCCTTCAAGACCTTCATAACTGTTGGTGACGCTCACCATACCGTTTGCAATCTTCAAAGTCCCGTCCGCGTGCAGACCGTCATCGTTGCTGTAAACGGTGGTCACGCCGCCGTTTATGGTAACGTTTCCGGTGGGGGTTTCGCCGTTTTCAAGGGTGGTATCGTTATTGGCGTGAATGGCATCATCATAGGATTTAATGCTTATGGTTCCTGCGTTTACGGTGATTTCGTTTCCTGCTTTAATGCCCTTGGTGGAATAGTCGCCTTTATCACTATTACCGCTGGACATACCACCCATGCCGCCCATGCCGCCCATACCGCCGCCAAATCCGTTTTCCTGAACAGAGGTGGTGTAGTTGGTCCACTGATAACTCAAACCGTTTCCTTGGCTGGACAGCGCAAAGGTATCATAACCGGCGTTAGGGGACAGGTAATCAGAACTTACCAGGCAGTCATCCTCTTGTCCTTGTTCCATATCGGATGAATAGATAAAAAACTGCATTTTGCTGTAGTTACTCATTTTAGGGAATGAGTAGTAGTAATAGTTGGAACGGCCTCCCGATGCGGTAGAGTGATACGCCGCATTGACCCAGGTATAATCATCATCCGAATTATAGTATTTCACAGAATACTTGTAACTGTTGCTGGTAAAACGAATGTAATACTGGTCTTCGTCCACGGCAGTTACTTCGGATGAATAGTTGGAGTATTTATCCGTATAAATGTTGA
>CAYLYC010000146.1:0-3457 GCA_964387715.1 uncultured Eubacteriales bacterium
AAAGCCAAAATCATACACATTAAACGCATTGATGTCGGCAAGGTTCACATAGCCCATACGGCTGTTATCGCCTTTAACGCCTAATTCACTTTGGAATCTTGCATATTCTGCCAGACCGTTTTGGATAAGGCAATGTGCAACGTTAGAAACAGGCAACTCACCATACGCCGCCATATAGGAAGCCATTTGGGTTTCAAAGGATTCCTTGGTAAAGGGCATACCGGTCATATCGTAGTGTAAAGCCAGTTCGTGACCACGAGCACGGATCACATCATATTGCTCTTTCGTCAGGGTGTAATCCCCATTGGGGCTGCCCGGCATCAGGTTAATATGATAGGGCAAACCACGGTCATACATGATCTGGGATGCTCTTTCATCCAATTCTGCGGACGTGTTGTCGTCGTCACCGCCGAAATACAACAGCAAATCAGCAGGAAGGTCATTTTTTCCCATGGGCAAGGTGTGCAACATAGGAACGCCCCGTTTGGCAAGAAAACCCTCGATCATCAAATAATACATATCCACACAAGCCACAGTGGAATCATAATCATAGGACAGCACACGGCTATCCGGGGTGCGGCTAAGGGGGAAATAGGATGAAGGACCGGAAATTGGTTTACCCTGGACAATTTTCATGATGGTGTCCGGCAAATCAAAGGGGAAAAATACGGTATTTTCACCGGTAATCAAACCAGCCGTTTGTTTTTCGCCCACTTGGATGTATCCCAAGCCGGTCTCATTGGTAACTACGACATCAGATACAATCGGCAAATCAACATTATGCTTATTACAATGGAAATAACCAATTGTTTCATAAGGATCGGATTGGGTCATGGTGTCCGCCAAAGAGTAGCCAAACAGTTTCTCGCTGTTTTGTGTACCAAAGCCCATGATCAAGGTACCCGCCTCAGCGGCTGATTGCAAGATCTCCAAGGAATCATTGGATAACTTGTCTGCACCCAGCAAAATAACGTCATCGGCACAAAACGCAACGTCGTTCAACTCGTTATAATGCAAACAAGTGGCAGGTACACCTAAACGAGAAACCATTTCTTCCATATAACCGGAAGTGTAAAACCCGGTTTCTGCAGTTTGGTTATCTTGTTTTGATTGGTCGATCAAGTAATAAACAGTCATTTTTATTTCCTCCGATTCCGGAAATCAGGTACTTCTAACAGTACGCCGCCTTGTTCGCAAGATTGTGCCGCCAAAATCGCAGGTGCGGCAGTTTCTACGGCTTTATACACGTCCATAGGAGGTGTTTTGTCATTCAAAATGGCATCCACAAAATAATGGATCGGATAATAGTCCGTACCGCCATGTGCCGCTTTTTGGATGTAATCGGGTGCTTCAGGGTCGTGACAGGTCCATTCCTGAGCAGTCCATTCTTTGGTTTCGGCATCAAACATCTTGGGTGTGTCAATGGTAGAACGAGCCCATTCCACCGATTTTTTAGTACCCTTCAACTGATACCAGTGAGCACCAGTCTGGGCTTTTTGACCGTAAGGAGAGGAATAGCCCGTACGTACCGAGAACACGGTGTCTTGGTCGTTATACATAATGGCATTTTGGATATCTCTTGCATTCAAGCCGGGAGTGCCGTAACTCAAGGGATTGACACCCATGCAAGAAACCTTGGTAATGCGGCCGCCGGTGACCGAAAGCAAGGGACTCAAGGTGTGGGGCAAATAGAAAATGGGGTTGCGCCACAACCAATTTCGCCAAGAGGGACGATATTCCGGATTTGTGTAATAAGTAGGATCGGAAGTAACCACCGTATGACCGGTGTGGCGATCAACAAAGTTATCCCAAGCGGGTTCATAGTGGAGATATTCGCCATCCGCAAAGATAATGTGGCCCAATTCGCCGGCCTCGGCCATTGCTTTCCAATCCCGGATGAATTTCCAATACCGGGTTTGTTCAGCCAATTGATATTTACAGCCGGTTTTTTCAACAGCATCTACCAGCTTTTCGCATTGTTCAATGGAGAATGCGGCAGGAACTTCGGTCATAACGTGCAAACCCTTATGCATGGCATCCACAGCGATGTCCACTTGCACATCCGGGTCACAAGCGATAAGCAGCGCATCCAGTTTTTCGTTTTTAATCATTTCTTCATAAGATGTATATGCGCGTAAAGTCTGGCCGCAAATGCTCTGATAAACACCAATAAAATTATCGGCTTTACCCATAGCAGTATCACAGCACGCTACTACTTCCAGATCAGGATTCAAATGATAGCAAGTCATGAGCGCATGACAACGGGCGCTGGTACCAACCAGACCCATACGTACTTTTTTGTTTGACATAATATTACCACCTTTTATAACGTTTGAAGGTCAGGAACATCAACCAATTGACCTCCAAGTTCTGACGATTTTGCTGCCGCTATAGCCGCCAATGCCAGTTGAACACCGGCCTGGGCATCCATAAACGGTTTTGTACCCTTTTGCAGGGCATCCAAAAATTCCAAAATGGGATACATATCCACACCGCCGTGACCACTATCGGTTATCATCGTGTTGTCACTATGTGGAATAACGTTCCAATCCGGAGCAGTCCATTCGTTAGTCGAAGCATCAAACAACTTTGGACAATCTATTTTACTGCGAAACCATTCAACCGAGCGCTTTGTACCTTTCAGCTGATACCAATGGGCACCGGTTCCGGCATGAGCACCATGAGGACTGGTAAAACCCGCCTTTATCACAAATACTGTGTCCTTATCATTATACATCACAGCAGTTTCCAGATCCCGTACCGCAAACCCGGGCGTTGCATAACTTTCCGGTTTCGTACCAATGCAAGAAACCTTTGTGATGCGGCCGCCGGTGATGGAAAGCAACGGGTTCAGCGTGTGAGGCGTGTACAAAATCGGGTGCTCCATCATACGATATCGCCAAGTTGATATGAAATCCGGTTGACGGACCACATCGGGATCGTTTGCATCAATTGGTTGTCCGTTGTTTTTGTTAACAAACCAATCCCATTTCGGCTCGTAATGAAGGTACTCCCCTTCGGCAAAAATGATGTGCCCAAACTGGTCATCCTGTGCCATTTTACGCCATTGATCGATAAAGTCCCAGTGATAAGTTTGTTCAGCGGTAACGAAGATGCAACCAGTCTCCCGAACGGTTTTCATAATTGCAAAACAATCTTCTTCTTTGAATGCAACCGGAACTTGACACAAAATATGTTTATGCCGTTTCATTTCTTCCACAGCAAAACCGGGTTGAAGTTCCGGATTGGTGGCAATCATTGTGCCATCATGCCCATCAAATTGTTTCAGTTGCTCATAGGAACGGAACAACTCCGGAGTTTGGTCAAATGTTTTACAAACATTCAGCGCATTTTCCAAAGCACGGTCGCAGGTATCACACAATGCAACGATTTCTACGCGTTGTGTTTTGATGGCGTTTTGTATCATCGTAACGCCCATGGAACCTAAACCGATAAC
>CAYLYC010000147.1:0-3455 GCA_964387715.1 uncultured Eubacteriales bacterium
AAAGCGAATTTGCATCATGGTGGCAAAGCCACCGCTTCATATTTGCGAAGCAAATACTTCATTTGCAATATCATTCAAGAAACACCTTGCATCTTTCGTGCTACAATGGTATAATGTGGCTAAAGAGAAGGGTGGTATGGGTTGTGACAAACAACGAAAACGGATTATTTACATTAAAAACAGTATGTCCCTCTGGTTTGGTGGACGAGTCGTATTCTGCAGAGGATCTGGCACGGTTTCAGGCAACAGCAGAACAGTGGAGAATCATTGTTTACCGTTCGTTTTCTGACCAAAACACATTGAAAGGCAATGAATTGCTGAAAGCCGTATACGATCACAGAAAATACGCCGTGCAACCGATTCTTCCGGAGGAATTTGCCATATGTGACGGAGAAATATGCGGTGTTGTGAAAAAACTGGGTTGCTGTGACATCAACGGCGGCGCCGGCGGATGGAAAGGTTTTCGTCAATCTGTGATATACTTTTCAGATTCCGATAGAACCCTGTATGATTACAATCGTTATGACTACACCTATTCCACCAGAGACGAATATACCTATGAAGCGTATGCTCTCGTTCCTTTGGCAAAACTCAGGGAAATCGCACCCGAGGTGGAATAGTGTGCTTTTCTTGCCTGATCTATGCACCGTTTAGCGGTTCTAAGGTATGTCAATAACCTCTTTTGTCTGCCGGACAGAAGAGGTTTTTTTGTATCAAGAAAAAAAGAACGGTATCCGGGTGGATACCGTTCTTTACATTATGTACCTTATGCCTGGGGTTGCGTTGCGGCGGCAACCTTGTTCAGGTCACTTTGCATCATAAAGTAGTTTACAATGCCCAAGCCAACAAAACCAAGAATGAGATAAAGAATAGAATTGTCTTTATGCTCAATACCTCTCATGGCACAACCGGCAGCCAATTTTTGTTCCGCCAGATAGAAGCCGATGGGAGCCAGGAACAGCATTAAAACAATTTCCAGAACACCGCTGTCAGCAGGATCTTTTACGGAAACAGCGTCTCTTGTCAAGAGCACGGCCCAGACGATGCCGTAGATGCCGCAGGTTACGATGGTCAGGATAAAGCAGGTGATGGGGTTACGTTCTTTAATCATGTGTGTCTCCTCCTTTTCTATTTGTGTTTAGTTTACTATATATTGTATTTTTTGTCAATCGCATTTTATCAAAACACCAATTATATTGCTGATTTGTGTCAAAAATTCACTATATATTGTAGTGCAAAAATCACATGAATTGAATATATAGTGTTAAATTGTATCGATTTAGTAGGGGTTTTGCACAAAAATACAATTTGATTTTGTAACAAATCACAAAAATGACGGAAAGAGATAAATATGAAGTGAAAGGGATTGATTTTCACTACATTTTGTGTTATCATCCTAAATGCACACAAAATATATTGTTTCTAATACAATGCTACATATTGGTAAAGAAAAGAGGGATTTCTATGTTAATCATTAAGCGAAATGGCTCGGAAGTGACCTTTGATATCACAAAGATCATCGCCGCTGTTACGAAAGCAAATAACGTTGTTGAAGAAAGCGAACGCATGACGCCCATGCAGATTCGCCGCATTGCCGAATCGGTGGAACTTGCCTGTCAAAAGACCAATCGTTCCATGTCGGTGGAAGAGATCCAGGACTTGGTTGAAAAACAAATTATGGCACACGGTGCTTTTGAGGTGGCTAAACGGTATATTACCTATCGTTATACCCGTAGTTTGGTGCGTAAGTCAAATACAACCGACGACAAGATCTTGAGTTTGATCGAATGTAACAACGAAGAAGCAAAACAAGAAAACTCCAACAAAAATCCCACTGTTAATAGCGTTCAACGGGACTATATGGCAGGGGAGGTCTCCCGAGATATCACCAATCGTATTTTGTTGCCCGAAGATATTGTGGAAGCCCATAATGAAGGGATCATTCACTTCCATGATACCGACTATTATGCCCAACATATGCACAACTGCGACCTGGTCAACCTGGAAGATATGTTGCAAAACGGTACGGTTATCAGCGGCACGATGATTGAAAAACCCCATAGTTTTTCCACCGCTTGTAATATTGCCACCCAAATCATCGCACAGGTTGCCTCTAACCAATATGGCGGTCAAAGCATTTCTTTGACGCATTTAGCCCCCTTTGTGCAGGTGAGCCGTCAAAAGATCCGGGGCGAAGTGGAACAGGAATTGAAAGAACTTAACATTCAACCGGCTGAAGATGTGGTTGCGGCCATGGTTGAAAAACGTCTGCGTGATGAGATCAAACGGGGCGTTCAAATCATTCAATATCAAGTGGTTACCCTGCTTACCACCAACGGTCAAGCGCCTTTTATCACCGTTTTCATGTATTTGGGTGAAGCCAAAAACGAGCAGGAAAAACGGGATCTGGCTATGATTATCGAAGAAACTTTGGAACAACGGTATCGTGGCGTTAAAAACGAAGAAGGCGTTTGGGTAACGCCTGCCTTCCCTAAACTGATCTATGTGCTGGAAGAAGATAATATTCATGATGATTCGCCCTATTATTATCTGACCAAACTGGCTGCCAAATGTACTGCCCGCCGCATGGTTCCGGACTATATTTCCGAAAAGAAAATGCTGGAACTGAAGGTGGACAAAAACGGTCAAGGCCACTGCTATACCTGCATGGGCTGCCGCAGTTTCCTGACTCCCTATGTGGATGAAAACGGCAATCCCAAGTATTATGGCCGTTTTAATCAAGGTGTTGTTACCTTAAACTTGGTGGATATCGCCTTGAGCTCCGGCGGGAACATTGAAAAATTCTGGAAGATCTTTGATGAACGGTTGGATCTGTGTCACCGTGCTTTGGTGTGCCGTCATGAACGCTTGAAAGGCACCTTGTCGGATGCCGCGCCCATTTTGTGGCAATTCGGCGCATTGGCACGTCTTAAAAAAGGTGAACCCATCGATAAACTGTTGTATGGCGGTTATTCCACCATTTCTTTGGGATATGCAGGTTTGTATGAATGTGTTAAATACATGACCGGTAAATCCCATACCGATCCGTCTGCAACACCCTTTGCATTGGACGTTATGCAATACATGAACGATGCCTGCAAACGCTGGAAGGCAGAACATAATATCGACTTCAGCTTGTACGGTACTCCTTTGGAATCTACCACCTACAAGTTTGCCAAATGTTTGCAACGCCGCTTTGGTATTGTGGAAGGTATCAATGATAAGGGTTATATCACCAACAGTTATCATATTCACGTAACGGAGGAGATCGACGCCTTCTCTAAATTGGCGTTTGAGTCCAAATTCCAGGCATTGTCGCCCGGCGGTGCGATCAGTTATGTGGAAGTACCCAATATGCAACATAATTTGGATGCGGTTCTCAAGGTGATGAAGTTCATTTACGATAACATTATGTACGCAGAACTTAACACCAAGAGTGACTATTGCCATGAATG
>CAYLYC010000148.1:0-3387 GCA_964387715.1 uncultured Eubacteriales bacterium
GGATTCCAGCCGCCTTTGGAAAAAGGTGATGCACCGCATTGCAGAGGAATATCCCGACGTGGAACTGAGCGATATGCTGGTGGACAACTGTGCCATGCAGATCGTCAAAAACCCCGCTCAATTTGATGTGATCGTCACCGAAAATATGTTTGGCGATATTCTGTCCGATGAAGCGTCGCAGATCACCGGTTCTATCGGTATGATTCCGTCGTCCAGTTTGGGCGCCACTTCCTGCGGACTGTATGAGCCCATTCACGGCTCTGCCCCCGACATTGCAGGTAAGGACGTTGCCAATCCCGTGGGCACCATTCTTTCGGCGGCCATGATGCTTCGGTACAGTTTTGATATGAAAGCGGAAGCAGATGCCATTGAGAACGCCGTTTCGGGCTACCTTGATGCAGGATACCGCACAGCCGATATTATGAGTGAAGGGATGACACTTGTGGGCTGTAAACAATGCGGCGACCTGATTGTTAAATACTTAGATAAGGAGTGATTTTATGCTTCTTTCCGGCTCAGATATATTAGTAAAAACCTTGATCGAGCAAGGAGCAGACACCGTATTCGGTTATCCTGGCGGTCAGATCCTCAACGTATATGACAGTTTGTATAAGTATCAGGATGAAATCAATCACGTGCTGACGGCACACGAACAAGGTGCGGCACACGCCGCTGACGGTTATGCCCGAACCACCGGCAAGGTAGGTGTTGTTGTTTCTACCTCCGGTCCGGGTGCTACCAACCTTGTAACCGGTATTGCTACCGCTTACCTTGATTCCATTCCCATGGTCGCCATCTGCGGTAACGTACCGACAACGCAGATCGGCACGGACAGTTTCCAAGAAATTGACATTACAGGTGTTACCTTGCCGATCACCAAACACAATTATTTTGTAAGCGATGTTGCTGATTTGGCTGACACCATCCGTGAGGCATTCAAACTTGCCAAATCCGGCCGACCGGGACCGGTACTGATCGACGTTCCCAAAGACGTTCAAATCGCAAAATGGGAATATGAACCGCAACCGCCGGCAGAGAAAGAGGAACTCTTTGCCGCAAAGGACGTACGCATTGAAGAAGCGGCGAACATTATCAATTCAGCAAAACGCCCCTTTATCTACTTTGGCGGCGGTGTGATTACCGCAGATGCGCAGGACGAGGTGCTCGCTCTTGCGGAAAAGATCGATGCGCCGATTGGTTGTTCGTTAATGGGACTTTCTGCTATCCCCACCGATCATCCCAGATTTTTAGGTATGCAAGGTATGCACGGGCACTTCGCATCCTCTATGTCCATGCACAATGCAGACGTGATCCTTTCCCTTGGCGTTCGTTTTAATGACCGTGTTACTGGCAATCGCACCAAATTTGCCGTGGGTGCAAAGATCGTTCATATTGATGTGGACGGTTCGGAACTCAATAAAACCGTCAACTCGGTTTGCGGACTCAGGGGTGACGTAAAACTCACCTTGCAAAAACTTCTTCCCCTGCTGAATGAAGGCCAAAAAGACGATTGGATGGCAAAGGTGGATGCCTTCCGCAAGGAAGAAGAAACTAATCTTGATAACCGTGAGGGTTTAACGCCTCGCAGAGCGATCCTGACGCTCAACAAACATCTTGGCGAAAACACCGCTGTTTGTACCGATGTCGGTCAGCATCAAATGTGGTCGGCACAAAACCTTACCTTCAAAACCTCTCGCCGTTTTCTTTCCAGCGGCGGTCTTGGCACGATGGGTTACGGTTTCGGTGCGGCGATCGGTGCGGCATACGGCACGGGTGAACGTAGCGTTTTGGTTACGGGTGACGGAAGTTTTGGGATGAACCTGTGTGAACTTGCAACCGCTGTACGTTACAATATCCCTATCGTTATTCTCATCATGAACAACGGTGTGCTGGGTATGGTTCGTCAATGGCAGACCCTTTTCTACGATAAGCATTATTCCAATTCCGTTTTAGAGCGCAAAACCGATTTTGCCGCTTTCGCTAAAGCTTTTGGTGCGGATGGTGAAACAGTTACCACACCCGAAGAATTGGATGCCGCATTATCCCGGGCGTTCAGCAATGACGGTCCTTATATTGTGGACTGCAGAATCGATAAAGACGAATTTGTTCTTCCCATGCTTCCACCCGGTGGATGTATGGATGATATCATTACAAAACTGGAGGTGGAGCAATGAGCCGATATACCGTAGCCGTATTGGTTAACAACCAATTTGGCGTTCTGAACAGAGTTACAAGTATGTTCCGCCGCCGTCAGTTTAATATCAGTGCACTCACCGTGAGCGAAACCGAAACTAAAGAACTATCTCGAATAACGGTTGTATTTGATGGTGAAGTTAATGCTAAACAACAGCTGATCAATCAACTTTATAAGCTCCCGGACGTGTGTTCCATCAAAGAGTTTACGGATGACAACTCGGTAAGCAGTGAGTTGCTGCTCATTAAAATGAAAAACGAAGCATCGTCCAGAGAAGAAATCCGAGGCGCTGCCGATGCCTTCGGCGCACTTACTGTGGATTACTCCAAAGATTACGTAATGTTTCGCCTGACCGACACAACCAGGAGAATTGATGATTTTATCAATCTGATGCGTGATTACACAATACTTGAAATCTGCCGAACCGGCAGTGTATCCCTGGAAAAGGGTAGTACAACAATGCGGCAAACAATCAATTTATAAACGAAAGAAAGAGGTATTTATTATGGCAAGAATTTTTTATCAACAGGATTGCGATTTGCAGAAATTAAAGGGCAAAACCGTTGCCATCATCGGTTACGGTTCCCAAGGACACGCCCACGCTTTGAATTTAAAGGACAGCGGTGTGGATGTTGTTGTGGGTCTTTATGAGGGTTCTAAAAGTTGGGCAAAGGCAGAAGCGCAGGGACTCAAGGTTATGACTTCCGCCGAAGCCGCCAAGGCAGCCGACATCATTATGATCCTTATTAACGACGAAAAACAGGCGGCGCTTTATAAAGAGAGCATCGAGCCAAACCTCACCGAGGGGAAAACGTTGGCATTTGCCCACGGCTTTAACATTCATTTTGGCTGTATCAAGCCCCCGAAAAATGTGAACGTTATCATGATCGCCCCCAAAGGTCCGGGACATACCGTTCGTTCTGAATATCAAGCAGGTAAAGGTGTGCCTTGCCTGATCGCTGTGGAACAGGACGCTACGGGTGATGCCTGGGATCTGGGTCTGGCTTATGCGCTTGGCATCGGCGGTGCCAGAGCAGGTGTGCTTGAAACCACCTTCCGCACCGAAACCGAAACTGACCTTTTTGGCGAACAAGCCGTTCTTTGCGGCGGTGTTTGCGCGCTGATGCAGGCAGGCTATGAAACCTTGGTGGAAGCGGGTTATGACCCGAGAAATGCATATTTTGAGTGCATTC
>CAYLYC010000149.1:0-3373 GCA_964387715.1 uncultured Eubacteriales bacterium
GGTTCGTATGGTTATTCGGGAACGGGGCGAATCGTAAGGAGAGAAATATTGTGAACTACGAAATGACAATCATATCCGCTTTTGCCCTGTTTGGCGTAATCTCTTACGTTTTGGGTAGTATCAATTTTGCCATTATTACCACCAAAGCATTCACCGGCAATGATGTGCGAACTTCCGGCAGCGGCAACGCCGGCATGACCAACGTGATGCGTACCGCCGGCTTTTTGCCCGGTGTGATCACCTTTGCCGGGGATTTTTTGAAAGCGATCGCTGCCGTGGCGTTGGGAAAATTCGCCATTGTTCCTTATATCACCTTGCTGACCGATGCCGCCAAGGATGACCCCTTTTTGGTGGCAGCACCTCTGCTGTGCGGCGCAATAAACGGATTTTTCTGTTTGCTGGGTCATATGTTCCCTATTTTCTTCGGTTTTAAAGGAGGAAAGGGCATTGTAACCGCCGCCGGCATGATGCTGATACTGGATTGGCGCATTTTCTTGATCGAAGTGGGAATCTTCCTGATTTTATTCCTGTGTTCCCGTATCATTTCTTTGGGTTCTCTTGCCGCCGCATTTTGTTATCCCTTGGTCATGTACGCAGATTTAACCTGGTTTGCCCCGGCAGGAACGGTGAATGCCGCCGCCCTTACCTACGGTTCAACCGGCAGTTTGTCCCTCCCCGTACTGATGACCCTCATCACCGCTTTTACTGCATTGCTGGTGGTCGTGAAGCACAAGGATAACCTGATTCGTCTGTTTCGCCGGGAAGAACCGAAGCTAATTTTAAAGAAATAATAACCTTCATACGCAGAAACGACGCTTTGATTTGAACAAAGCGTCGTTTTTCATTGATTGATTTTTTCTGCTTACGATCCTCTGGTGAATCTTTGATTATGTCAGCACAATTGATCCCACATCGCCCATGGTGTATTTACGTCATCAAGTCTGCAGACTTTTAAACCTATAAAACTCGCCTTTTTTCTCCATCAATTCCTGCCAGGTGCCGTATTCCACGCACACCCCGTCCTTCAGCACGGCGATCTTATCGGCGTTGCGGATGGTGGACAGGCGGTGGGCCACGATAAAGGTGGTTCGCTCTTTGGCCAGTTTATCGATGGAATCCTGAATCAGTTTTTCCGACACCGTATCCAGTGCCGAAGTGGCTTCGTCAAAAATAATCACCTTAGCATCCCGAATGACTGCACGGGCAATAGCAATACGCTGACGTTGGCCGCCGGACAGCTTATCCCCGTGTTCCCCCACCATCGTATTCAGGCCGTAGGGCAGTTTGTCGATCACCTCTTGCAAGTTGGCCACACGGATGGCCTCCTGCAACTGTTCTTCGGTACAGTTTTCCATTCCGAAGGTAATATTATCCCGGATGGTGCCGGAAAACAGCACCGAGGTCTGGGGCACCGTGGCAATATGAGAACGGTAGCTACGCAGATCCAACTCGGTCAGGTCTTTGCCATCAATGAGCACCCGACCTTGGGTAGGCCGATAAAATCCAATGACCATATTCAGTACGGTGGATTTCCCCGAGCCCGACTCCCCTACCAGGGCGATGGTTTCCCCTTTTTTCACCGTCAGATTCAATCCGTTCAACACCGGATGGGGATCGTCGTGATAATGGAAATGCACGTTTTGGAACTCATAGAGTCCTTCCAGGGTCTCCAATTTCTGCTTGTTGTCGCTTTCTTCCACGTCCATAGCCCACATAATATCCCCAATGCTTCGCACCGATTCAAAGCCCTTGGTAATAACCGGCATCAAAGTAATAATCGCACTCACTTGAGCCACAATCGTGGAAAAATAGGATTGATACAACGTAATATCCCCGATGGGAATAACCTTTTTGTACGCCAACACACCGGTAAAAGCCAGGCAAATCATTTGAAAGAAATGAAGGGTTACCCAAGTGGTGGCACCAAACACCGCATTGACCCGATCCAGCTCATGGCCGCTGGTAGCCATGCGAAACAAATTTTGATTCAGCCGATACAAGGCGGTATCTTCCAATGCATGTGCCTTGGTGACCGGCACCAGTTCCACCATTTCCATCACCTGGCCGGCGGTATTTTCCACCTCTTGGCGGTAATCCGCATTACTGCGACGCAGTTTCCGGCGAAAGGTAAACATAATCAACACCGCCGTCGGAACAGAAACCAAGAAAAATACAAACACCACCGGACTCTTGGACAAGGTCACCGCAACGGCTGTCACCAGATTGTACACAATGGACACCATGGTGGTAAACGCACTGCTTATCATGCTTTCCACACTTTCCACATCCCGCATGATTTTGGACTGGATCTTACCGGATTTCATCTCTTTATGAAAGGTGATGGACAGTTGTTGCAACTTACGTGCCATAGATGCCCTTAGATTCAATTCCACTCGGCGGATGGCAAGACTGCGATTTTTGGTAGCCATATAGGTAGACCACACGTTCTGTAAGATCAATACCCCTAAAATAGCTGCATTGGTCAACAGATATTGCAAACTGTATTGGTCAGAATAGGTGGCGGCATTGATGATGTTCGCAGTAATGATAGGTGTAACGATCACCGGCAAATGTTGCAATAAAAAAAACAAAACCGACTTACACAACGCCCAATAATTCCCTTTGAAAATTCGCAACAAAATTTTCAAGGGGCTTTCACCGCAATCCATAAAGGTACGGTAAAATGCTTCTTGGGTATGCAAATCGGTGTTTACTTTCTTGAAATCAGTATTCTTCATAATGATTTCCCCCTTAGACAAGCCGTTATTCCATGGCATCATAACGGCGGCTTCGGTTGATTATTCAATTCGCTATTTATATAGCACATCCACCATGAAATGTCAATGGGTTTTTGGGATTTTTTTGAAAAAATATACGCATTATTCTTTTCAAAAAAGCGACCCTGCTCTAACAAAAACAGGGTCGCAACAACAGCATTATTCACACAATTCCGCCATTTTATCGGTAACAAAATGATCCACCGTGATCCTCCATTCTTCCACCTTTACAAGACCGCTCTTACGAGCTTGTTCGGCAAATTTTGCCAGCATATTTTTGCGGTTTTCTTTGGTGTCGTATCCAAGACAAACGCCGGTGTAGTAAAGGGGCAAACGGGCGGTTTTCACACGGAACAAGGTTTCGGGGTCAAGGGCAGTTGCCGCTTCGGCGGCATCGAACAGGTCGCTGTATTTGAAGAACAGTTCTTCGGTCATAAAGGTCTCGGCAGCATCCTGCGGCTCGCCGAAAATGTTCAAAAGACCGCCGCCAGCTTCCATAGCGTCGTGCATGATATTGATATAATCCAAAATAAAGGGTGCGGCTTGTTTATAATAACCCTCTACAAATTCTTGGATCACTTCATTCTCGTCCCGAT
>CAYLYC010000150.1:0-3334 GCA_964387715.1 uncultured Eubacteriales bacterium
GTTCTTCAGATCGTAAATGCGTACAGAAACGCAAGCGGTAAAGAGATCCCTGTGAAAATCGCTCCGCGGAGAAGCGGCGATATTGCGATTAGCTACGCAAACGCTGAAAAGGCATATAAATTGATTGGTTGGAAAGCTGAACTTGGTTTAGAAGAAATGTGCCGTGATTCATGGAATTATGCGAAAGCAAAT
Organism: uncultured Eubacteriales bacterium; assembly: GCA_964387715.1. GTDB lineage: Bacteria > Bacillota > Clostridia > Oscillospirales > Acutalibacteraceae > UMGS1484. The sequence continues at coordinate 193 of CAYLYC010000150.1, forward strand.
ATGTGTCGATGATTTCTCATTGAAGAAAAATGGAACCAAGTATGCGAATAACATATCAAGACTGTACGGCATTATTTGTTATCTGGCATTTGCTCAAAGTCTGGTATTTACTATATTTGCATGGCTCATTATTGGTGTTTTGTATGGGGATGCTTATGGTGCGGCAGTTCCCATTCTTCAGGTCCTCATTTGGCAATGCGCATTTTCCTATATGGGAACGATTCGCAATATCTGGCTTTTGGCAGAAGAAAAACAAAAGTATTTACCCATCATCAATCTGAGCGGCGTAGTGGCAAATATTATTCTTAATGCCGTAATGATACCATTTTGGGGTGCGTTTGGCGCGGCTTTTGCATCTCTCCTTACCCAATTTGCCATGAACTTTTTGTTTGGCTTTATTTTGAAACCCATTCGCGAAAACAATCGGTTATTACTGCGAGGGCTGAATCCCGCTTTTTTTGCAAAAGAAATGAAAAGTATTGTAAAAGAACTTTTAAAAAAGGATAATTTGCATAGAGTTGATGCAAATGAAGAAGAACGATGAAAGAAAATAAACAAAAGTGGAAATGGTTTTTTTGTATAGCAGCCGCGTTGTGCATGATTCTGTTTATCCTGGGCAACGCTCTGTTGGACTATCGTTTATCCCATGCGTTCAGTGGCTTTTTTGTTAGACTGTTTGGTCTGGCTGTGGGAAACGGAGTGCAGGAAACAGACTTAGTGCTTCGTAAAATCGCCCACATGATTGAATATGCCCTTTTAGGGATATCGGTAATTTTTTTGTCAATAAAGATTAATAGCCGATTCAAAAAATCAATAATTGGATTTTCGTTCTTTTTCGTTTTAGCCGTCGCAGTACTTGACGAACACATACAGAGTTTCTCAGATCGATCCAGTTCAACGGGCGACATAATTCTTGACTTTTTCGGGGCGCTTATTGGCTTTCTTATGGGATGGCTAATGATAAAAGCTTATGAGAAGATCAAACAACATTACAAAAAGATAATCGACATGGAGGTGGCGTGATGGAAGATAATAAGCAACTGGAGCTTGAAGGTGTTGAGGTAATCGAAGATCAGACGTTGTCGGGTGATGAACACCATCACCATCACCACAGTGAACATTCACATCACCATCACCACCATCATCACCACAGCGGTCATTCACATCATCATAAACATCATAGACGACATCGTAGACGGCGTCATAACAGAAACAATTCGTCCAAAAAGAAACCAAATAAGTTGGTCGCCTTTTTCAAAAAACACCGCAGTATCTTGATCAACATCCTTTCCTGCACGATTTCGGTTGTTCTGCTGGTTGTTATGGCGTTTAACATCGACGATTCCCGGTCTAACCAGGCGGATGGTGCTTATACGAATGTAACGAAATCCACGGTTCAAATTGAAACTTCGGTTTATTCGGACAAGATACTACTGGTTAGTGATGCGATTTCCTACTATATGAATCCGGATAATGACGCCAGCGCAAATGAGGTTTATAAATCCTTTGATGGCTATAAACAAAGATTAAATATGGGTATGCCCTTGAACTTTGCATATCGTGTAACAGGGTTGCCGAGTGACGTGGAAGCGCAATCAGCGGTGCTTGAAATATCTGAGCATGAAGATTACCGAGATGCGTTATCGTATACACTCGATTTGGATGTTTCTTCTCTGGATATTTACAATCTTAAGACGGGAACGAGCTATTACTACCGGGTCAATTTGACGTTGGATAACGGGAGTGTGATCGGCACAACAGGTGCCTTTGAAACCGTGAAATCTCCCCGGATTTTAAATATAGACGGCACAGTTAATGCACGTGATATCGGTGGATGGACCACGACTGACGGCCGGGTGGTCAAGCAGGGATTGCTTTATCGCGGAAGTGAAATTGACGGGGAAGTTCAGCCCGATTATAAGATTACGGATCGCGGACTTCAACAAATGATCGGTGACCTTGGCGTGCGATTTGATATGGACCTTAGATCTGCATCCGAGAACAAAAGCGGTGTTGATGCCCTTGGGAAGAATGTTGTTCATAAATACTACGGTGTGGGAATGTATTCCGCCATATTGGATAACAAGGAACAAGTACGGGAAATATTCTCTGACCTGGCGAATCCGGACAACTATCCGATCTATCTCCACTGCACGTATGGCCGTGACAGAACAGGATCGGTCTGCTATTTGTTAGAAGCGTTGCTTGGTGTTTCTGATAGTGACTTGCGAAAAGACTATGATATCAGTGCCTTCACCGATTCTTATGTGAACACAGCGGAATTTAATGCGTTTGTGGAGAAAATCAACACATTCAGTGGTGATACAACACAGAAAAAAGTGGAAGGATACTTGTTATCCATTGGCGTAACTTCAGAAGAGATCGCAACCATTCGGCAAATTTTCCTGGAAGAGTAATAAACAAAACCCCGCCTTTGCGCTTTGCAGAGGCGGGGTTAACGTTATATAGCCGGTCTAAAAACTTAAATAAATTTTTCACATTTAACTTATTTAGTAATATCCTTTTATGTGTCTAAGATACCTGTTTCAAGAAAGCAAAAATCCCATATAGCAAATTCGCTCTGCTATATGGGATTTCATCATTCTATAAAACTTTAATTCCTTGATAGCGGTTCATTACGAAATCAACAATTACTTGGGATTTAACCTTCATATTAAGTTTGGTAATAACTTTCTCAATAATTTGCGCTGTGACCTTCGGCAAATATTCATTATATTCAGGATACTTCTCCATTAGTTCAATAAAGAGTGTGATTAAAAGGTCGTTTGCTGATTTGCTCGCAGGATATCCACGTGCAATTAGTGCCATATTGTTATCAAAGTTAGGTGCAAGACCTAAAAGTTCACCAGTTTTCACATCACGCATTAAACCAAAGTTTCCAGTGTGTCTATCTGGGTTGGCGGTTATAGTATCAAGGAAAATCATTTTAATATAATCGGGAATTGCTTTAGGACAAAGTTCCTTTAATGTTTCCACAACCTTAATATAATCTTCCTCATCACCCATAAATGATGAAGCCGGCTCAAATATAACCTTAGCGGAGTCGGTAAAATCAAGAGATTTTACACATTTATCACCTTTCTCATAATGAGCCATATTCATCTGGAGTGCTTTACCTAAC
>CAYLYC010000151.1:0-3301 GCA_964387715.1 uncultured Eubacteriales bacterium
GGTGATGATCCAGTTGGTGCGCTTGATCTCGCCCAGTACCCCGTTTTCCACCATTTCTTTCATTTTGCGGTACATGGGGGTGGTGCGTTGGTTAAACATGATACCGAATTTTTTGTCGCTCTTTGCGGCAATCTGGTTCATTTCCCTAACGGCTTTGGTGTAAACGCCGGCGGGTTTTTCGCTCATCATGTGATAGCCCTTTTTCAATCCTTCCATCACCAGGGTGGGGTGATCGTAGTGAGGGGTGGCAACCAGCACAGCGTCGCACACGTGGGCATCAAACAGTTCACCAGCCGATGCAAACTGTTGGATCTGGGGATATTTTTCTGCCATAGGCGCCAACTTGTTGGGGTTGATATCGCAAATGGCGGTCAGTTCCATTTCCGGAACTTCCCCTTTCATCAGGTTATTGATATGGGCAGTACCCATATTGCCCACGCCGATAATACCAAGTTTTACTTTTTCCATGACGATTCCTCCTGAATGGAATGGATGATTTCTTTTAAGCAATCGGCGGCAAAATCAAATGCCTGCCGGTTATTTTCAAAGGTGTATTCGTGTTGCATTTTGCTCACGTCGTCTTTTTCCAGACCCTGCAGACCGGCAAACTCCATCAGGTGGGGTTCCAGGGTAATAAACCGGTCCCCCTCTTTTTGCTTGTACGCCCGGATGATGTCCGGAATGTGACCGATGCCCCGGCCGGCCGGCATAATGGTTTCGTCTGCCCGGCAGTCTTTGATGTGAATATAATCAACGTAGGGCTCAAGGGCGTTCCATGCCTGGAGGGTATCCTGACCGCATTGCACAAAGTTTGCCGGGTCAAACACCCCAACCACTCTGCCCTCAAAGGTTTTCAGCAGGTCAAGGGTACGGGCAATATTGTCGCCGTAAATGCCTTTTTCGTTTTCGTGACAGCACAGCAGACCTGCTTCTTTACAAAGGTCCGCCATTTTGTCCATCCTCTCAAACACCTGTTCCCGGTAATCGCCGGGATCTGCCCCTTTGGGCATAAAGAAGCTGAACAGCCGGACCCGTTTGGTTCCCAACAGGTTGGCGATCTCCAGCCCCTTTTTCATGTGTTCTACATGGGGGGCAAAATCGTCGGTAATGTCAATTTTTCCAAAGGGAGAACCCAACGCCGACACGCCCATTCCCTCATGGGCAAAACGGCGGGCAACCTCTTTGGCTTCCTCCACCGTGTAATCTGCCATATTTTTTCCGTCTACACCCCGTACCTCAATATACTGAAACCCATGGGCTTTGGATGCCGCAAATTGTTCATCCAGCATGGGGGATGCTTCGTCTGCAAAGGATGAAAGAATAAAGTTTGCCATAAAAATCCTCCTTAAACCGGGGAAATTCGTTCTGCTTTTCCACTCTTATTATGACACAACCCTTCTTCTATTGCAAGGAGAAAAAACATGAAAATACAGGACAGCGACGGTTGGGAAGTGTAAGAAAGCAATGTTTTACGCCAACACCATGCGGCGGCACATTCCCTCCACCCGTTGTTTCAGACCGGCGTGCTGGGGCAAGGAAAGAGAGGGGTCTTGCTCCAACAGCCATTTGACCCCCCAGGCGGCGGCCTGGAGTTCGGTGGTATCGGTGAGCAGATCGGCCAGTTTTAAGGGGGGCAGACCGTGCTGACGGCTGCCGAAAAAGTCACCCGGCCCTCGGAGTTTCAGGTCTTCGTCTGCAATTTGAAAGCCGTCGTCGGTTTGGCACAGCACCTTCAGCCGCCGGGCGGTTTGCTCTCCCTGATGGTCAGAGACCAAAATGCAGTCGGCAGGTTGATCCCCTCTGCCCACACGACCCCGCAACTGGTGAAGTTGTGAAAGTCCGAACCGTTCGGCATTTTCTATCACCATCAGGTTGGCGTTGGGCACGTCCACCCCAACCTCCACCACGGTGGTAGCAACCAAAATATCAATGTGCCCCTGGGCAAACTGCTCCATCACCTGCTCCTTTTCGGCCGGTTTCATTTTGCCGTGGAGCAGACCCACCTTCAGGTCGGGAAATTCCCGGGTCAGATTGGCGGCATGGGTTTGGGCAGACAGCAGACCGGAGGGCTGTTCCTCGTTTTCCTCCACCAGGGGGCAGACCACGTACACCTGTTGCCCTTTTTCCACATATTTTCGCATATAGTTGTAGATCCGGGGACGGTAACTGGAATCCACCGCCCAAGTACCCACCTTTTGCCGTGTTCCCGGACGCTCGTCCACCACCGACAGATCCAGATCACCGTAGATCATCATGGCAAGGGTACGGGGGATGGGGGTAGCAGACATGACCAGCAGATGGGGGGCATCCCCTTTGGCCGCCAGGCGGCCCCGTTGCGCCACCCCGAACCGATGTTGTTCGTCGGTAACCACCAGTCCCAGACCGTGAAACTGTACCGTATCCTCCAGCAGGGCGTGGGTGCCGATGGCAACCTGAATATCCCCCGACGCCAATCCTTCCAAAAAGGCCTTTCGCTCCCCTGCTTTTGCCGAGCCGGTGAGCAGACCCACCCGTACCCCAAAGGGGGCTAACAATTTGGTAAAGGTATCATAATGCTGACGAGCCAACAGTTCCGTGGGCGCCATGACCGCACATTGCCAACCGTTTTTTGCCACCGTATGACACAAGGCGGCGGCGATGGCAGTTTTACCCGAACCCACGTCCCCCTGCACCAAGCGGTTCATGGGAACGCCTTTGCCCATATCCGCCAACGCTTCTTCCCCAACCCGTACCTGGGCGGCGGTGGGGGTAAAGGGCAGGGACGACCAGAACTCCGGGGTATGATCCCGTTGGATGTTCACCTGGGACACCCCTCGGCTGGGATTTTTTAAATGGTGCATCCCCAGTTGGAGGATCAGCAGTTCCTCAAAGATCAGCCGACTGCGGGCGGCTTTCATGGTGGCTTCATCGGTGGGAAAATGCACCTGCTCCACCGCCTGACGGTAGGTGGGGAGTTGGAATTTTTCCTGCATCCACAAAGGGATGGGGTCTTCCCATTCCTCCTGGGCAGAAGCCATAGCGCTTTTTACCATGTTGCTCATCATTTTATTGGAGATGCCGGCGGTCAAGGGGTACACCGGATGCAGACCGGTGGCAGAACCGGGATAGACCAGGGGCGACACCATTTCCCGTTGGGTCATGGTTCCCCCCATCTTCCCGTACAGCAGATAGGTTTCCCCCGATTTCAGGGACTGGGCGGTGTAGCCGGTGTTGAAGAACAAGATCCGCAGATTGGCAGAGTCGTCCTTTCCCCACAGGGTGAACAGTTTTCGTCCGCCGGGGATGGGTCGCTCCACCGCCT
>CAYLYC010000152.1:0-3279 GCA_964387715.1 uncultured Eubacteriales bacterium
TATTGCCATACATACAACGTTTTTGTATTTCAATATTGACGTTGCCCTTATCTATCTTTTGGGAATCGTGGGACAAATCGTAGTAATTCTATGGTCTTTCATTAAGAAGCCGAAAATTTTATAACCGTTTTGTGTTGAACGCTCTGTTTCGTTGTGAAACAGGGCGTTTTTTGCGCATTCTACTAATCGTAGAGTGCCCATCCAATCACTCTACGAGGATGATTCCTATTGATAGAGAACTTTGTTCCATTCATAGGTTTACCTCTTGAACAGATACGAGTATAATAAACTGCATGAAAGGGGTGTTGAGTTTGAATATCCTGTTTTGCGGCGACGAAGGGGTGTGCCAGGGCATTTTTCTGTCAACGCTTTCGCTGTGTAAACACGCAAAAGAAAACCTGTGTATTTATATCCTGACAGCAAGTGTGGGAACACATACAGCAATCTCAGAAAAATTTGCCCACCAACTGCAAGACGTCATATCGTCCAACGATTTTGACCACAAGGTTCGGCTAATCGACATCAGCCAACAATTTGGAAACTACTTACCCCTTGCCAATATGAGCACACGGTTTACACCGCTTTGTATGTTAAGACTCTTTGCAGATATGATACCCCAGATCCCGGATCGGATCTTATATCTTGATGCCGACGTTTTATGCCGTGGGGACTTTCAGGATCTGTACTACCGGGATATTGAGGATGTTGAAATTGCCGGTGTGCCTGATCGGTATGGCAAATGGTTTTTCGGCAATATCTTAAAGCACGATTATCTAAATTCCGGCGTACTTTTGATGAATATGAAAAACATCCGAAACAGTGGGCTTTTTGCAAAATGCAGAGATATGTGCAGGGACAAAAAGATGTTTATGCCCGATCAGTCGGCGCTTAATAAGTTGGCCATCAAAAGAAAAATTCCTGCAAAATATAATGCCCAAGGGGCAATACACCCCCAGACCGTATTGAAACACTTCACAACCTTTTTCAGGTTTTTTCCGTATATCCACGCTGTTACAATCAAACCGTGGCATACCGAACAATTACATAACCAACTCAAGATTTATGAATTTGATGATATTTTAAACGAATATAAGGAGAAGATGAAATGAACAGAGAAATTCCAATCTTTTTTACCATTGACGATGGATATGCGCCTTTTTTGGCTGTAGCACTGAATTCCGCAATCAAAAATGCAAGTGCTGACAGGCAATATAAAGCCATCGTTTTGCACCAGGATCTAAACCAAGCCAATGCCGCTAAATTAAAATCCCTTGAAACCGAAAATTTCAAGATAGAACTCACCCCCATGAAAGCCAATTTTGAAGCCCTTGATGACCGTATGAGCAATCGGCTTCGTTGCGATTATTTTACCCTTACGATCTATTTCCGCCTGTTTATTCCGGCCATGTTCCCGCAATATGATAAGGGGATCTATATCGACAGCGATGTGGTTTTAACGGATGACATTGCAAATCTTTATGATATTGACATCGGCAACAACTTTATTGGCGCTTGTGCCGATGCCTCCATTGCCAATACACCGCCCCTGGTTGCCTATACAGAGAACGCCGTAGGCATTCCAAAGGGTGAATACATCAATTCCGGTGTGTTACTGATGAACCTGAAAAAACTGCGGGATTGCAATTTGGAAGGGCATTTCCTGGAACTTCTGAACACATATCATTTTGACAGCATTGCTCCCGACCAGGATTATCTCAACGCCATGTGCAGCGGAAATATATATTATCTTGACGAAGCTTGGGATGCCATGCCAAATGATGCAACTCCCCCTTTGCAGAACCCCCGGCTTATTCACTACAATCTTTTCTCAAAACCCTGGTGTTATGACGGAGTACAGTACGAAGATGCGTTTTGGAAGTACGCCGAGGACAGCGGTTATATTGATGAGATCAACGCGTATAAGGCGGCTTATACAGAAGACAAGAAAAAGGCGGATACAGACTGTCTTCAACTGCTTGTTCGCAGAGGCAGCGAAATTCCCGAGGGCGAAGTTACGTTCAAAAAACTGTATGAAAAGGGTGTAAAAATCAGATTATGATTATAGGCAACAATCGCAAGTCGGTTATAAAAAACATAAAAGAATTTGCAGAAAGCGGTCAATTTCATAACAAAGTGGAACTTGACGATCCCCTGCTTACAGCGGAGCAGAGTCGCAAAATAACCGATGCCTATCTTGAAAACAGAAGCAAACTGACCTTTAAATTGAAAACAGCCCTTGGGGTATTTCTTGCCAAAACTGCCACAAGAGTGATAAACAAAAACACCGAAATCGTGGGTCTTGAAAAGATCCCGGTCAATTTGGGCGGCGTTCTTATTACCAGCAATCATTTCGGCCCGCTTGAAAATACCGTCATTCGCCATTTAACAAACACGCTGGGCAGAAAAAACCTGGGCATCATCAGCCAAACTTCCAACTTTGCTATGACGGGGATGATCGGTTACATAATGAATTATGCGGATACAATTCCCATCTCAACCGAACCGCGGTATTTGGCAAGGGATTTTCTATCGGTGCTAAAAGAACGATTGGTGGAGAAAAACCACGCCATCCTTTTATATCCCGAACAGGAAATGTGGTTCAACTATCGCAAACCCCGTCCGCCCAAAAACGGAGCATACTTTTTCGCCGCAAAGTTAAACGTGCCTATTCTATCCTGTTTTGTGGAGATCGTTGATCTTGACGAGGATGACACCGCTGAATTCAAAAAGGTAAAATATATCCTTCATATTTTGGACGTGTTATATCCCCAACAGGGCAAAACCGTTAAGGAAAACACCGAGGCACTTGCCATGATGGATTACTCCCTTAAAAAGAATTGCTACGAGAGCGTTTACGGTAAGGAATTGACCTATACCTTTGATTGCTCCGATATAGCCGGTTGGAAAGATACGCTATGAAAAAAACACGGTACTATTCCTCATTTACCCAAGATTTTGAGCAAAGTGCAAACCAGGATTTTCAGTTACCCGAACATTATAAATGGGTGCGAACCCATATTGTATCCAAGTTTTTGTCCGGTCTGATCTATGGCTTGGCGGTGATTTTCGGCGGTGCTTATTGCAGATTCTTTTTGCACATGAAGGTGAAGGGCAGAAAAAACTTAAAAGGAATGAAGGGTGATTTCTTTGTTTTCGGTAATCACACCCAACCTGTTGGCGATGTTTTTATTCCCGCTCTTTGTGTTCTGCCAAAACGAATTTATACCGTAGTCAGCACAGCCAACTATGGTATTCATGTCATTGTCAAGGTATTGCCCT
>CAYLYC010000153.1:0-3251 GCA_964387715.1 uncultured Eubacteriales bacterium
GGACCGGGACGTCGTGAGATCGGTCACGGCGCTTTGGCAGAACGTGCATTGCTGCCGGTTATTCCCAGCGTGGAAGAATTCCCCTACACCCTGCGTCTGGTTTCGGAAGTTTTGTCCTCCAACGGCTCTACTTCTCAAGGTTCCATCTGTGCCTCTACCCTGGCTTTGATGGATGCCGGTGTTCCCATTAAAGAACCGGTTGCCGGTATTTCCTGCGGTCTGGTGACCGAAGGGGACCGCTTCATGACCATGGTTGATATTCAAGGTGTGGAAGACTTCTTTGGCGACATGGACTTTAAGGTAGCCGGTACCAAAGACGGTATCACCGCCATTCAAATGGACTTGAAGATCGACGGTCTGACCCCCGCCATCATCAAAGAAGCCCTGGAAAAAACCCACGAAGCCAGAAATTATATTCTGGACGAAGTTATGCTGAAAGCCATTGACCAACCTCGTGCTGAACTTTCTGCTTACGCTCCCAAGATGCTCACCACCACCGTTAACCCGGAAAAAATTGGTGACATCATCGGTAAGAGCGGTAAGGTTATCAAAGAGATCCAAGGTTCCTGCAACGTTGACGTTAACATCGAAGAAGACGGTCACGTATTCATTGCCGGTCTGGACATTGAAAACTGCCGCCGGGCTTTGCAAATGATCGAAACCATTGCCAACGACCCGGAAATCGGCTCGGTTTACAAGGGCAAGGTTACCCGCCTCATGTCCTTTGGCGCATTCGTAGAGATTGCCCCCGGCAAAGAAGGTCTGGTTCACATCAGCCATCTGGATGTACGCCGTGTTGAAAGCGTAGAAAGCGTTGTTCAAGTTGGCGACGAAATCATCGTTCAGGTTCTGGAGATCGACGACCAAGGCAGAATCAACCTGTCCCGTCGCAACGCTTTGATCGAAATTGAAGGCGCTGTTCCGGAAAATGAACTGCCTGCCGCCGGCACTCGCCGTCCTCCCGCTCGGAGAGACCATGGTGACCACGGCCGCCGCAGAAGATAATCCTATCATACAAAGAAGGCGAGATCGCGTTTGATCGATCTCGCCTTTTTATATTGCTGTTTTTCAATTGATGTTTGCATTTTGGTGGGATTGGGATTATAATAGAAGACGAAAAATCCTTTACATAGAATAGGATCATTGATGAACCATGGCATGGATTCAAAAGAAACAGTTGCTTCACTGGTTTTGCCCTACCCGATGCGCTTGTTGCAGTAAGGTGATCTACCCAGACCAGGTATTATGCGACCGATGCAGATCCGCCTTGCCCCGCATCACCCCCGACCATTGTCCCGCCTGCGGAAACACAAAGAAGCGTTGCACCTGCGGCAAAGTGAAGCGTACCGCCATCCCCTGCTGTTCCCCTTTTTATTATAAGGGATGTATTCAGCAAGGACTGCTTACCCTAAAATCCGGTGATACCGTTCACGGTGTCGCTTATTTTGCTCATGCTATGGCACAAGAGGTACAGCGATGCTATGCCGGCGGATGGGATGGAATCGTGTATGTACCGGTCACCGATGCCAAGTTGAAAAAACGGGGCTACAACCAAAGCCAACTGTTGGCACGGCACTTGAGCAAAGAACTGGGCATTCCGGTGATCGACAATGCTTTAATCCGTCTGTTCGATACCTCCGACCAACACAAATCCCCCTTTCATCAACGAAAAGGGAATGTATTCGGGGTGTTTGACGCCGATCCGAAACTGGTGCAGGATAAACACTTGTTACTGGTGGATGATATCGTTACCACCGGCGCCACCATTGATGAATGTGCCAAAATGCTGTATTTGCACGATGCCGCTGAAGTCTATGGGGTTACGGTTGCCTCCACTATATACAACCGGGAATGATACACCGGAAACCGTTGGGAATATGGATTTACAATTCAATCAAAGGATGATGAAACATGAAAACCATTCTGTTAGATCAACCCAAAGTAAAATTGGTGGCCCACCGAGGACTGTCCGGCCTGGAATGTGAAAACACCTGCGCCGCTTTTGTTGCCGCCGGCAACCACAGTTATCACGGGATTGAAAGCGACGTGCATTGCACCGCTGACGGATTTTACGTGATGATCCACGACAACCGCACCGATCGGGTTTCCCCCTGGGATCGGTTGGTGGAAGAAAGCACCCTGGATGATCTGTCAAGCATCCGGTTGTATGACCCTCAATCGGGTACACCCCCGCTAACCAGACGGGATTTGGGTATCCCCACGCTGGAAGAATACATCCGCATTTGCCGGTTTTATCAAAAGACCTCCTTTTTGGAATTGAAACACCCTTTGACCGAGCAACAAATCGCAGAAATCATCCATATCGTGGAAAAAATGGGGCATCTGGACAACACGGTATTTATTTCCTTCCATTTTGAGTATTTGGTAACGGTTCGCCAAATCTTACCCCATCAGCCCATCCAATTTTTAACCGGGGAATGGCGTCGCGAATTTCTTGAGCAACTGGCGCAGTATCACTTTGGGTTAGATATTGCCGTGGGAGCACTGACCAGGGAACTGGTGGAACAACTGCACCAAAAGGGGTTACCGGTCAACTGTTGGACCTGTGACGACCTGGACACCGCCCGAACGGTAATCGATTGGGGCGTGGATTATATTACCACTGATATTTTGGAATAGCCCACAAAAACAACGCTGACATATTGCTTTTGCTTTGACATCCAACCGTGACGGCAGGGAGATTACATTCTCTCTGCCGCTGTTTTTGGTTTGATCATACATATTCAATTTCCTGTTGCTGTATTACCGACAATTTTAGAAATTGCTAATGATATTAAAAACCGTGAAAAAAGCAAAGAAAAACAACCGGTAACAGCATGATTTTCGTGCAAAAACCCTTTGAAAATTTCAGAAAAATCTGATATATAAACAGTTAAATGAAGTACAAACGAAAAATACGAATCGTTAAAGCACGATGGCAGGGAGAAATTTTCTCTCTGCCGTATTTTTTTGCAAACATTTGATTTTACTTGGATTTTACATCAGTTTGCTTACGGATTTTACGAATAAATTTTACAATGTAGGTGTACTCAAGAGAAAAGTGCAAAAACTAAAGACAAAAGGAGACATCGATTATGAAAAAATTTATCAGTTTACTCACAGTAGCAATGTTGCTCGTTTGTGCGTTTACCGGTTGCAGCGGCAACCAGGAAGCAGTTGCCACAGACGGCTCCACATCTATGAGCACGGTCATCGGTGCTTTGGGCGAATCCTTTGAAGCAGACACCGGC
>CAYLYC010000154.1:0-3249 GCA_964387715.1 uncultured Eubacteriales bacterium
TGGCTTCACCGCCGCCGTAGGTAGCACCAAAGGTGTCGGCCTGTACAAAACGCAGATATCCTTCGGGAGCCAGACGAAGCATCAGTTCGCCAAAAGTAACGACTTTTTTCATGATTTTCCTCCTCCTATTTGTTGGGAACCAGATGAATCCGGAATCCACCAAATTCTTGTTTCAAATATACAAAGGTCATATTGCCTTTTGCATCGTATTTCGCGGTATCTTCTTCAATTTCAATACCACGGGCGGCAAGAAATGCCACAGCCCGGATCAGGTTGTTACAGCCAACGGCAATGTGACCGTGTGTACCGGGACCTGCGCCAAACATCACTTCAAAGATCTCGTTGGCAAACAGGGATTTGGAGGTTTCTCTGGTTTTGCCGCCAAATGCGCCTGACAGAGCTTGGGCAATGCCGGTGGCATCCTCTTTGTCGGCAGCGTTGATGCCAATGTGTTTTAAGCAGAAACCGTGCATTTTTTGAACCGCCGCAGCAGTCAGTTCACGGATCTCATCAAACTTGTCGTTGTTGATCAGGTCGGCTTTTGCCATCCAACTACCGCCACAAGCCAGAATCTTGTTAAACGCCAGGTAGTCATTCAGATTTTTCTCGTTAATGCCGCCGGTGGGCATGAATTTCATGTTCACGTAAGGGGCAGACATGGCTTTGATCATGGCAAGACCGCCGGCTTGTTCGGCGGGGAAGAATTTAACCACCGAAAGACCCAGTTCAATAGCGGCTTCCACATCGCTGGGATTGGCACAGCCGGGAACAATGGGAATGTTTTTATCAAGGCAGTAGCGAACCACTTTGGGGTTTAATCCGGGGCTAACGATGAATTTTGCACCGGCGTTGACCGCCCGGTCCACTTGCTCGGTGGTCAGCACCGTACCGGCACCAACCAACATATCCGGCAGGTTTTGGGCAATGTTGCGAATAGCGTCTTCAGCCGCTGCGGTGCGGAAGGTTACCTCTGCACAGGGAAGTCCCCCTTCCTTCAAAGCATTTGCCAAGGGAACCGCTTTGTCAGCATCTTCAATGGCAATAACCGGAATAATACCGGTTGCGTGGATCTTTTCATAAATGTTCATAGCAATGTTCCTTTCTATGTGATATGAATGGATTCCGATGGGTTAAACATCCGTGGGTGTAACGGTGGGGGTAATGTCTGCCATGTCCAGAATATACCACTTGCCGCCAATCTTGATGCAGGTGACAATGATATCCTGGGAAACCTGGTGGAGTGACCCCTTGGTGGTGATGACACAGGTAACGGTGGAAACGTCAGTCACGTTCAACCCGGACAAATCCAGGCCGTTGTATACCCCATCCTTCATTTCCTTTTTCTCGGTCACCAGGTTGGATACGCTCAGGGTAACGTTTTCGCCAAAATCCTCGTAAGGGGCATCCGCAGTGAACATGGCGGTATAATTCTGCTCAAAAAACGCCTGGGCACCGCCGGCAGCATCCAAACGGTCTTGCATTTTCTCCTGTGCGTCAGGCGGCATACAGGAGATCAGCAACTCGCCGTCCTGCTCGTTCATGGCGGTAATCAGGTTTTTCACGGTTTTTTCCGGTCCGGCAAAGGAAAGGCCGCCCATGGTGATAAAGCAGGTTACCCCTGCGGCTAAAAGCACCAAAACGATGACCGCGATCCATTTTTTGTGGGTTTTGGTTATTGGTTTCACAAAAACCGCCTCCATGTGTCCATACTTACTTGTATTATAGCACTGTTTAGCGATTTCGTCAATGAAATCCCCTTATAATTTCCCCAGAAATTTGTCGAAAAACCGGACTCTACCCACGGTAGAGGACTTTTTTTGTTTGGTAGAGATGCCGGGCGGTTTAGTGAATTGATTATTGACCCATACCGAGGTATAATGTTGGGGCAATCAATAACAAAGGAGAGATAACTGTGGTTGGAAATTATGTGCTGAGTTGTTGTTCCACAACCGACCTTTCCAAAGAACATTTAGAACAAAGGGGCATTCAATACGTGTGCTCCCATTATTATTTGAACGGAGAACATTACCTGGACGATTTGGGTCAAAGTATGTCACCGGATGCTTTTTATCAAGCCATGGTGGATGGCGCCGACACCAAAACCTCCCAGGTCAATACCGATGATTTTGTAAACTACTTCCGTCCTTTCCTGGAGCAGGGCAAAGACATCCTTCACGTCTGCCTGTCTTCGGGTTTGAGCGGTACGTATAATTCCGCCCGTATTGCCGGCGAAATGCTGACTGAAGAATTTCCGGAACGGAAAATTCTGCTGGTAGACTCTCTGGGCGCATCCTCCGGATTTGGTTTGCTGGTGGATAAACTGGCCGACTTGCGGGAGGAAGGAAAGACCATTGAGGAAGCGTATGACTGGGCAATGACCCATCGCCTGGAAATGCACCATTGGTTTTTCTCCACCGATTTGACCTTTTATGTGAAAGGCGGTCGGGTGTCCAAAGCATCCGGCTGGTTTGGCACGATGCTGAAGATCTGCCCCTTGCTCAATATGGATAACAACGGAAAATTGGTGCCCCGGTTTAAGATTCGGGGAAAAAATAAGGCGATTGAATCCATTGTGGAAAAAATGGAAGAATTTGCCACGGGCGGTGCGGACTATCATGAAAAATGCTTCATTAGCCATTCCGCCTGTTATGAAGATGCCAAAGCGGTGGCTGATTTGGTGGAAAGCAAATTCCCTGCATTAAAAGGAAAGGTCGCCATCTATCCCATCGGCACCACCATCGGCAGTCATTCCGGACCGGGTACAGTCGCTCTGTTTTTCTGGGGCAAAGAGCGGGTTGACTAATTGTTTTTGAATATGGATAACGGCTTGTATGAACCACCGTACAAGCCGTTTTTTGTACCCATTTTTCCAAAAACGAAATAATTTGTGAACAAACTGTGAACAAATTGTGAACAAATTGTAAACTTTGCGCCGGGTCTATTGACAAACTTTTAACACACCCTCTATAATAAAAACAGGGAAACCCATATCATTATTAAGGAGGGGTATTTATGAAAAAAACGGTAGCTGTTCTATTGATCGTTTCGGCGATTGTCAGTCTATTCTCTTTTGGTGCCACAGCATCTACAGTTCCTTATTGGCATAATTATTTTGTGGATCTATATGCAAAGGGAGAAATCAATCAGCTGGATGAAGAAGCACCCGATTTAGTGATCGGAGATGCCAATTTTGACGGAAAGATCAATGCGGTAGATGCTTTGTACGTTTTAGAAGTGGCTGTAAGTGGA
>CAYLYC010000155.1:0-3242 GCA_964387715.1 uncultured Eubacteriales bacterium
GAAGCTGTCCGAAGGACTGATGAGGTGTAGGATGCGAAGCATCCGTTACAAGAACGACGCTATGTTTATGGTAAAATACTTGCCGCTATGATTCCACCTCATCCACCGCAAGCGGTCCCCCTTCCCCCGGGGGGGAAGGCATTTTTGGTTGCAAAACCAACCACCCCCATCGTAGGGGCAAACAATATAAATCGTGCCGTAGGCACACCGTAATTCTTCATCATGCATCATTCATTATTCATTAAAGAGAAAACAGGCAACCCTGTTCGCCCCTGTGATGCTGTACCAACCCATCGCAACCCCAAAATCGGCGGTGTTTTGTACAATATTTCTCAAAACTCAATATT
Source organism: uncultured Eubacteriales bacterium (assembly GCA_964387715.1). Classification (GTDB taxonomy): domain Bacteria; phylum Bacillota; class Clostridia; order Oscillospirales; family Acutalibacteraceae; genus UMGS1484. Next base: position 348 of record CAYLYC010000155.1, read on the forward strand.
ATCCGGGGGAAGGGCTTGATTTTTTGGTAATTTGTTATATAATAATAGTGTATATATCTTCGCGTATAGGGAGGCACCAATACTATGAATTATCAATTGTCTGCATCCGAAGCCAGGGAATTGATTCGTCTGAAACTTTCTCACAACTTCGGCGTAACGCCGGCTGAGGCAACCCACGAACATTTTTATAAAGCCATCGTGCTGATCGTTCGGGATCTGTTACAACGGGGCCGTTCTGAATTTATGCAAAAAGCCATACAGCAGGACACCAAACAGGTCTACTACCTTTGCATGGAATTTTTGATGGGTCGCTCGTTGAAAAACAATCTGTCCAATTTGGGGCTGATGGATTCCATGAAACAAGCCCTGTCGGATTTTGATGTGAAACTGGATAAAATTTTCGACCAAGAACCGGATGCGGGTCTGGGCAACGGCGGTCTGGGTCGTCTTGCCGCCTGTTATCTGGACGGTCTTGCCACCGGCGGATATCCTGCCATGGGCTATTCCATTTGCTATGAATACGGTATTTTCCGTCAAAAACTGGTGGACGGTTGGCAAACCGAATCCCCCGACTTCTGGTTACCCGGCGGGGAAGTATGGTTTGTGGATCATCCGGAACAAGCGGTGGAAGTCAAGTTTGACGGTTATGTACGGGATTGGTGGGACGGTCACCATCATCACGTGGAGCATGAAGGGTATTCCCCCATCAAAGCCGTTCCCCACGACCTGATGGTTGCCGGTCAGGACGGTAAAGGGGTGTCGGTTCTCCGGCTGTGGAGTGCTGAAGCCCCCGGTATTGACATGAAACTGTTTAACGACGGTGACTATATGCGTGCCATGCAGCAAAACGCCATGGCAGAGGTCATCAGCCAGGTGTTGTATCCTGCTGACAACCATTACGAAGGCAAGTCCTTGCGTCTGCGCCAACAATATTTCCTGGTTTCCGCTTCGGTGCAGGACATCGTGCGTGACCATTTGCATCGCCACGGCACCATGGATAACTTCCATGAAAAAGCCGCCATCCACACCAACGACACCCATCCGGTATTGGCCATTCCTGAACTGATGCGCATTTTGCTGGATGAATGTGGTTATTCCTGGGAGGATGCCTGGAGCATCGTGACCCAAACCATCGCCTACACCAACCATACCGTTATGCGGGAGGCACTGGAATGTTGGCCGGAAGATCTGTTCCGGGAACGTCTGCCCAGAATCTACCAGATCGTGTGCGAGATCGACAGCCGTTTGCGCAAAGAGATCTGGGACGCCACCGGGGATGCGGGTCTGGTGGAACGGGTTGCCATTTTGTCCGGCGGTGTGGTTCGCATGGCAAACATGGCAGTGGCCGCTTGTCACAGCGTCAACGGGGTTTCCAAACTCCACAGCGACATTTTGAAGGATACGGTGTTTAACGATTTCTACCGTATCGCTCCCCAAAAATTCAAAAACGTGACCAACGGCATCGCTCACCGCCGTTGGCTCAATCAAGCCAACCCGGAATTGGCCGGCTATTTGACCGAACTCATTGGCAACGAGTATATCTACGATGCCGCCAAGTTGGAAGAACTGGCAAAATACCAGTCGGACAGCCAGGTCAAAGCCCGGTTGCACCAGATCAAGCAACACAACAAAGAACGGCTGGCAAAATACGTTGCCAAGCATAATGGGGTCATCCTGGATCCTGATTCGGTGTTTGACATTCAGATCAAACGGTTGCACGAATACAAACGGCAAAATATGAATGCCTTGCATATCATTTCCGATTATTTGTATCTGAAAGAAAATCCCAATGCCGACTTTACCCCCAAAACCTATATTTTCGGGGCAAAAGCCGCTCCCGGTTACTTCCTTGCCAAGCAGATCATTCAAATGATCTGCACCCTGGCGGATACCATTGAAAAAGACCCGGCAGTTCGGGACAAACTGAAAGTGGTTTATATGGAAGATTATCGGGTGACCCTGGCAGAACTGCTGGTTCCGGCCGCCGACGTGAGTGAGCAGATCTCTCTGGCTGGGACCGAGGCATCCGGTACCGGTAACATGAAACTGATGCTTAACGGTGCTGTGACCCTGGGCACGGAAGACGGCGCAAACGTGGAGATCCACAAAGCCGTTGGGGATGACAATATCGTCATCTTTGGTATGGAGACCGCCGAAGCCCAAGCCCTGCAACATCATTACGATCCCAAACAGCATTACTACAACAATCCCAAGATCAAAGCCGCCATTGACTTTATGCAACGGGGCTTTGGGGGACGGAGTTTTAACGACGTGGCAAACGCCCTCATTTACCGTGACCCCTACATGGTGTTGGCGGATTTTGAAGATTATTGCCATGCCCATGAAACCATCAACAAACTGTACGCCCAACCGGACGTATGGAACCGTATGTCATTGATGAATACCGCCATGGCCGGCTGTTTTGCCGCCGACCGGGCTGTAAAAGATTACGCCGATACCATTTGGCATTGTAAGCCGGTGAAATAACAATGAAAACCCCTTATTTTTCCAGGGATTCTCGTTACAAAACCCCCTTTGGCGCTGTTGCCGCCGGGGAGCAGATCACCTTTCGGCTGTTTCTTCCTTTGGATTGCAGTGGGGCAGAACTGCTGTTCTGCCGGGATGGACAGCCGGAACGGGTTCGGCCTTTTTGCCGTACCCATCAGCAAGAGCCGGATGGCTTTTGGTGGGAGTGTGGGCTGACGCTGAATGAACCGGGACTGCACTATTACCGGTTCAGTTTTGATACCCCCTTTGGCCACAACATCCTCACCTGCGGAATGGGGGGAGCGGCCATCATGAACCCTGCCGGCGCTTCCTACCAATTAACGGTGTACGACCCGGCGTTTACCACCCCCCATTGGTTCAAGGGCGGGGTGATGTACCAGATCTTCC
>CAYLYC010000156.1:0-3196 GCA_964387715.1 uncultured Eubacteriales bacterium
AATGTAAAAAAATATAAATCGTGCCGCAGGCACACCGCAATTATTCATCATGCATCATTCATGATTCATTGAAACGAAAATATACAATAGGGATTGACAAAAAGAGGAAACGTGGTATAATAACCAAAGAACCGAAATGGTTCGTCAAAAACCGCATAAGAAAATCAGCAGGGGTGCTTTTTCCGGCATTGGTCGACCGCCGGAAACGCTGAGATGGAAAGAATTTTCCGAACCCTTTAACCTGAAACGGATAATACCGGCGTAGGAAGCGTGATCACATTCTTTTTCTTTGTTAACGAAAAGAACCGCAGCCGATTTTCCGGTTGCGGTTTATTTTTTGTAAACGGAGGAAAATACCATGAAACAAAACAAAACCCGGGCGCTGGTGGAATGTGCAATTCTGATTGCGATTGCATCGGTGCTCAGCATGATTAAATTATTGGATCTGCCTTACGGCGGCTCCATCACCGTTGCATCCATGCTTCCCATGGTGCTGATCGCCTACCGTCACGGCGTTTCCTGGGGCTTGGGCAGCGGCGTGGCTTACGGTGTGATTCAACAACTGATGGGATTAAACACCCTGTCCTGGGTCACCACCTGGCAATCGGTTCTGGCGGTTATTTTGCTGGACTACGTGGTAGCGTTTGCGGTGACCGGTCTGGGGGGCGTGTTCCGCAAAGCCATCCCAAACCAAGGGGCATCCCTTGCCGCCGGCAGTGTGCTGGTGTGCCTGTTGCGGTATGTTTGCCACGTGATTTCCGGATGCACCGTATGGGCAGGGCTTTCCATTCCCACCGGAGCGGCGTTCCTTTATTCTGTCGCTTACAACGCCACCTATATGATCCCCGAAACCATCGTCACCGTGGTTGCCGCCTATTACATCGGTTCGGTGTTGGATTTCCGTCGGGAGCAACCCACCCGGTTGCAAAAAGAAGGGAAACCCCAGTCGGTCTGGGCGTGGATCTCTGGTTTGCTGATTGCCGGCGCACTGGTTTATGATGCGGTTGCCATCTTTTCCAAACTCCAGGACGGCGAAACCGGCGACTTCATCATTACCGGTCTGGCGGATGTGGCTTGGACACCGGTGGTGATCGTCACGGTGTGCTGTGTTGCCGCCGCAGCCGTGTGTGGGTTGCTCAACCGGAAACGATCATAACAGAAAGGGTTGCTCGTCTGGGCAACCCTATCTTGTTTTTTTGCGTGGCGTGTGGTATAATCGGCGGGTAAAGGAGTGAATCGCATGGCTTGTTGTTACATCATTGGCGCCGGCAGTATGTTTGCCGGGGATCTGGATTTTGTTCCCGGGCAGGAGGATCTGGTTATTGCCGCCGACGGCGGTTATCAGTATTTGCAACAAGCCGGAATCGTGCCCCACCTGCTCATTGGCGATTTTGACTCCATGTCCCGTCCCAACGTTTCCTGCGAAACCATTGTTTTGCCGGTGGAAAAGGACGACACCGACGTTGGCTATGCCATCAAAGAGGGGTTCGCCAGGGGGTACACACAGTTTGTCATCTACGGCGGATTGGGGGGTGATCGGCTTTCCCACACCTTTGCCAATCTTCAATTGTTACAGTATATCCACACCAGAGGGGGGAGCGGCCAGTTGGTGGGTGGCGGCACCAGGATGTTTGTGCTGGAGCATGAGACCCATCGGTTTGCCCCGGAAGAAACCGGGCATTGCTCGGTGTTTGCGCTGACACCCCAGGCAACCGTTACCCTGGAGGGGATGCAGTATCCCCTTAACCGGCAAACCATCACGTCCCATTTCCCTTTGGGGGTGAGCAACCGACTTGTGGAGTGTGCCGCCATTCGGGTGCATGAAGGAATGGCGTTGGTGATTACCGAACGGGAGGGCCGACCAACAGGCGAATGAAATTGACAACCCACGGATTCTCTTACATTATATATGTAAGAGAATTTTTGCGTTCAAAAGGGAAAAATCACAATATTTTGTGGTTGACATAAATGCTTACCACAACCGGAAAAAACGGCGAAAATTTTTTTGAAAAAATGCAAAAAAACCCTTGCATTCTGCGGTTTTCTGTGGTATTATGATACGGCACGATGTGCAGATATGCGTTGATGTGATAGGTGGCTACCCTTGAGGTAGGGAATTATCACGGAGTATGTCCGATTTTAAACCGGGCGACAGGTTACCCTGTGTACGGCGTCCCCAACAAGGGGCTCCGCTGTGCAATTGGCGTTTTGACATCCCGGAATTGGCTTTTTCTCGCGAAAGACAATTTCGGTTTTTCGATGGAACGACACGGAACACACGGAACTGTGTGCGATTTATCGACAGGTCAAGGCGTCGCCCGCCAACTTGACTGTGACAAATAACATTAAAACAAGTCACAGCTACATTTTAAGGAGGCGAAAAGTCACATGGCAGCAAAGGAAAAAATTCGTATCAGATTGAAAGGTTACGATCACAAGCTGGTTGACCAATCAGCAGAAAAGATCGTGGAGACCGCAAAGCGTACCGGCGCAAGAGTGTCCGGTCCTGTACCGCTCCCCACTGAAAAAGAAGTGGTTACCATTCTTCGGGCAGTTCACAAATACAAAGACTCCCGTGAACAATTTGAAATGCGGACTCACAAGCGTTTAATCGATATCCTTCGTCCGTCCAACAAAACGGTTGAAGCATTGATGGGCCTTGAACTCCCTGCAGGCGTAGAAATCGAAATCAAACTGTAATTCGATCGTATCATCGTTTGCGAGAGGTCATGTTGGCAGGAATGAACCGTGAACATTCCGGTCAACCAATAACCATAGGAGGTTAAGATAATGAAAAAAGCAATTATTGGTAAAAAAATTGGTATGACCCAAATTTTTGACCAACGGGGTAATGTGATCCCCGTAACTGCAGTTGAAGCCGGTCCTTGCGTTGTGACCCAGGTGAAAACTGTGGAAAACGACGGCTACAAAGCATTCCAATACGGCTTTGGCGAAATCAAAGCCAGTAAAGTGAATAAGCCCATGGCCGGTCACTTCAAAAAGAACGATGTAGCTCCCAAAAAGGTTCTGCGGGAGTTCCGTCTGGACGGTGAAGCCAACGTTGGCGACATCGTAAAGGCAGACATCTTTGCCGTAGGCGAAACGGTTGACGTTGCCGGCATCAGCAAAGGTAAAGGAACCGCCGGCGTTATCAAACGCTGGAACTTCGCACGTCTGAAAGAAACCCACGGTACCG
>CAYLYC010000157.1:0-3152 GCA_964387715.1 uncultured Eubacteriales bacterium
AATCAAAGAAGTAACCGACGACGAGTCATATAAAAACGCATCGTTAGCAAAAATCCAATCATTGTGAGATGATCGGAATGTGTTCTGCATTTTATGATGCTGTATACCCCCTTTATTCGCAAGAGAAGTAACGAAAGAATTTCCTTAAAACCAAAAAGAATGAGCCCGGTGCAATACCGAACTCATTCACAAGCAATTTATTATTTATTTTTGTCTAAACTTTGGGGTTCGCTTCAATAATCGATGACATCTCAATTTATGTTTATCAATTCATTATCCTTCGCCGACCCAGCCGTCGCCGCCGCAGGAACGGCAGTTACCTCTGCCGCTGCATGAGGTGCAGTTGCGGTCTTCTTTTTTGGATGCTGAACTGTAAATCTTGCCGTCGCCGCCACATTTATTGCAATCGCCGTCGCCGCCGCATACGCCACAACGTGATTTTACATCGTAAATACTGCGGTCAACACTTGCTGTGCCTGATCGGGAGCTTCCTCCGGAAGAACTTACCGCTGAAGAAGAACTTGCACTTGAAGATGAACTTCTTTTTGCTTCCGCTTCGTTTTCCGCTTTTTCTGTTGCATAGGCAGTTTCAAAACCTTCTATAACGATCGCTTCAGGCAAACGTATGTAAACGTGAATCACTTCATTATTTGAGGTGTAATTGTAGCTGATCTTTATCTGCCCGTTGGTTCCGCTTATGAACGATACGGGAATGTCGGGATGGTATAAATAAAACGTTTCAGATGGCATATTTGCGAAGGTGCTTTTATAGGAGTGTTCCTCATCCAACTTATAGCCCATTTCGAAAAGAGCATTCATATAGTCCTGTACCGCGTAGGTGGAATCGGTATCAGAGGATTCGTAACCTATACATAACAGTATGGGCTCTTTTTCGGATAGAAATGTTACATAGTGCTTGTATGAATTTGAAGAATCATACGCCGCAAAGTCAGGTAGTACTGCAGGATCTCTGTTTTTAAGGGAACTGCTTTGCGTATCTTCTTGTGATACAGGATCGCTTTCGGATCGCTCGTTTTCATCCTCTTCACTCATCGAAGCACCGAAATAATCCGAGTCGGGAAAACAAATAGAAGCAATAGACGGTATCGCAACGATGATGATTGCTATCAGCAACAGCGCAAGAACGCCCAATGTTATGTATCGTGTTGCTTTATTTGCCCAGAATTTACTTTTCCCGGGTTTTGTATTATCTTTGATACCATCCGCTTGGGTGTCTTTTTGGGGAGGATTTGAAATCGCCGGGATGTGGGAACCGTTGTCCCCTACGGGCACGGGTTGAGGAGCAGACGCGGGGTTCAGGTTTTGTTCGGTCAATGTTTTGTTTCCACATTTAGAACAGAACCGTGCATCATCGGGAAGCTGTTGGCCGCAATGCATACAGAACATAAAGAGCATCCTTTCTATGTTGAATCTTCAATATAAGTATAGCATAGAAAAGAGAGAAAATAAAGCATTTTTTATTGATAGCAAACTTTATCATCGTTCAAAATCTGCCGGAGAACGAGATTGGGTGTTTTGGATCTTTGAGGCACCTATTGATTTTTGTGCGCCGCTCTTTTGAGCACCGTGGTGCGCTGGGTTGAATGTACCCACGATCCCCTATTTGAAAAAACGAAGTCCGGCTATATGACTCAATCCCACTTCTGTGTTTACAGAGGTGGGGTTTTACATATTAAACGAAAAAGTGTTCGCAATATATTGAATTTTTCAGCCATGTAATGTATAATAATTAAAAGTAAATGAATTGCAATAACAAGAAAGAGTGATGGTTATGCTGATTAAAACTGCTGTCGATGGAACTTTGGAAGGTGCAAAATTATATAAAAGTTATTGTCGGGCTGATGGCTCGGAAAATTTTCAAAACATTGAATTGAATCTTGCGGAAATGGAATATGATGATGCTTTGGTAGAAACGATTTCCCGCAATATTGCAGAGTATCATATACACACCGTATTCACCTATGATTATGAAAGCAGTAGTGATGCAGGAGATGGTCGAGACGATTATTACACAGAAGAAAGCGACGAGCAAATCGATCTCGCAGCGTGTATCATCAAAGACGGTCAGTTTATCGGCGTGATGTGTGAGTATTCGGACGTGCAGTGCTTTGTGCTGAAAGACTATCCCGAAACGGTCATCAACCACCCCAAAAATTACGGAGGAAACCATTACCATTTCTATAGAAACAAGCGTTTCAAACTGCAAAAAAATATTATTTAAGTTTTTGACCGGCTATATAACGTTAACCCCGCCTCTGCAAAGCGCAAAGGCGGGGTTTGTTTATAGTGTAAATTTATGGTACAATTTTAATTCAAAGAGGTGAGTCATCTAAATAACATTAATGGACTATTCGAAATGGCGCGTTTTGGAGCTCATACAATTATGAAAAATAATATGGATGACCAACAACACCAAAAATTGTTATCGATATTTGAATCAACACTTAAAAGGTACGGGTTTGACACACAATTCAATGCTTGAGAGTTGAATTTTAAAATCATATGGTGTATAATATAATAAATTAAAAATAGAAAGGAGAAAAAGTTAATGAAGAATTTTGAAATTTTAAGCCGTGATACAGTTGTTGCTGTTTGGAAAGATAACGAGCTTAAAGTTTTGAATAATGATTTGTTGCCTTTATATTTAAAGCGTGTTAGTGATGCTAAATCTTGGCTTGAAACAAGAGCTATTGACTCGCACAGAGCAAACTCCCGTTTGCTTAAAAAAGCATTACGACTTGCCGAAAAAGATGATGTTTCAACAGTTCTTCACGTTAATGCCGCAACCATTACTGATACCTATTGGGTTAGGGCTATCGGCAGTGACTTGAAATATGAAGACGTTCGCTTTCATAAAGACTATTTCTCCAATCTGGCTTTGCGAGGACTTTACTCAAGCTTTAACGCTGCCGCAAAGCGTAAGGATACCAAAACCCCCGAGCTTACCAATATCGGTAGCTTCGAAAAGTGCTGGAAGCTTAAAGATGGCAAATGGTGGATTTATAAATCTGCAAACCAAAAAGAGCAGTTTTCAGAACTTTTCGTGTATGAGTTAGGTAAGTCACTTGGAATGAATATGGCTCATTATGAGAAAGGTGACAAATGCGTTAAGTCGCTTGATTTCACCGATT
>CAYLYC010000158.1:0-3112 GCA_964387715.1 uncultured Eubacteriales bacterium
CCGGCAAGTAACAACCGTACCCGGTAATCCTGACTGCGCACACCGCCAACCACAATTTGCACAATATCGTCCTGATTCAAAAACTCAAAATCCGCTTCATGGATCCAGGCAATATTCTCCGAAGTATGGGCGGCATCACCGGCATCGTCTACCAAAATCAGCACGGCTTTTCTTCCTTCGGTTTTGCGAATGTAGTCAAACACACGGGAACAGGCGATGGGGTTTTGACCCTTTGCCAGGTTCATGATGATTTGTTTTCCTTGTATTTCGGTACAGTCAAAACGGCTTTTCACAATACCGCACACCTTCAGGGATTCGCCAATGACATCCGGCGTTTTGCCAAGGGCGGTAAGCAGCGCAATGGCGGCGGTGGTGTTGTAAATATCGGTGATGTTGTTGCCGGGCAGAGGGAAGGTGTGAACCTGATCGCCGATCTTCACTTCCATGGTATCGTTTGTCACGTTGACGGTTTGTATATCCGCATGGGGCGAGGTCAATCCGCAAGAAGAACAGTGAACTTGTCCCACGTGGTTGTACCGGCAAAAATCGTAGACAAGGGTGTGATGGCAAACCGGGCAGGTTACCACGTCGTTGATGATGTTATCGGTGATCTGCTCTTCCCCCGGCAAGGGCGCAACCCCAAAATAGGAGCATTGGTTGTCTTTTTTCAGCCCACAGGCAATCATATCATCGGCGTTAAGGATCAATTTTGTTTTGGCGGGGATTCCGTTACGCAAAATATTTTGGATATAACCGGAATGGGCGTTTCGTTTAAAGGAATCCCGGAACAGATTGGTGCAGACCATGTAATCCGGTTGTACGTAGGGAAGTACCAAACGGGAGGAACGCTCGTCCATTTCCAGTACCGCCATCGGATAAACACATTTGCCAAAGGGGTTTACCCCCCGAATCAAAACGGTGGTGATACCCCCTAAAATATTGCCCCCCAAACGGTTGGACAAAACCTTATGCCCTTGATGGGTGAGCAGATCGGTCACCAGGTTGGCCACGGTGGTTTTTCCGTTTGTGCCGGTAATGCCGATGATGGTTTGGGGTTTGTTGAGTTGTTCCAAAAAATCCGGGCAAAGTTTCAAGGCGATCACACCGGGGTAATGGGTGGCATTGCGCCGCATCAGTTTCAAAGCGATCATTGATGCTTTTGCAGCCCATAATCCCAGAAAGAAACGAAGTTTTTTCATGGCTTAATCCTCTCTGTTCAGTCGGTATTCGGTATCTTCGCTGTGGCGGTAAAGTTTGCGGTCAAGCCCCCAGACCCGTCCGGTGGTCTCACCAACGTTTACGCCGCTCATAGCGCCTAACATCTCATACAGTTCCGCATCCAGCTTGTCGATGGTCGCAACCACTTGCGCCTCCGGAAACATTGGGGGGATGGGACTTCCAAATTCGGGGATTCCGTGATGGGACAGCACGATGTGTTGCAGTAAAGTGACACATTCGTCATCAATGCCAAGTTCTTTTGCGGCAAGGGCGATATTGATGGCACCCCCAACCAGGTGTCCGGTCATGTTGCCTTTGGGTGTGTATTCCATAGCAAGTCCGGTGGGCGCGTAACTGATTTCCGACAGTTTGCCCAAATCGTGGACAATAATGCCCCCTAGCACTAAATCCCGGTTCAAAAAGGGGTATACGTTACAAAGAGCGGTTGCCGCTTGTAGCATGGAATAGGTGTGGTATATCAAACCGCCCCGCATGGCGTGATGCATTCGCAAAGCGGCAGAGTTGGTCAAAAATCCGTCACCCGCATTATCCACAAGATAGGTGACCAAACGAGCCAGGGATTGATTGGAAAATCCCCCGATCACACGGCGGATCTCATCCAGCATATCCTCTGCGCTGATGGGTGTTCCGGCAACCAACTCTTCCATGGTCACCGGGTCGGTGCTCATTTTGGGGCGGATACGGTCAATACGCAGTTGAGAAGCGCCGTTCCATTGGTCAATGGTTCCTTTTACCTTCACAATGTCACCCACACCGTATTCACCGTGGCGTTCCGGGGAGTAGTCCCAGATCTTTGCGGAAATTTCTCCGCCTTTATCGGTCAGTACCATATCCAGGTAAGGGGATTTTTTGGATGAGATCTTTTTATCACAACTTTTTATGAGCATAAATCCCATGGCAACACCGTTGGCGGCGTTTTGTTCTAACATCGTTTTCATTGGTTATCTACTCCTCAAACATCATATTTTCTACAAACAACTGATTAAACCGTAAATCGCCCGACAGTTCAAAGTATTGAACAAAATCTGGTAATTGTTCCATCCGCATCCGGTAGTCCTGTGAAAGGGACGCCATCACAGCACCCAGACCGGCAGTGTTGCCCACGGGAGAACATTTTCCCTTCAGCGACCGGGGAATCAAGCCAACCTTCACGGCGCTTTCCGGGTTGATGTGGGCGCCAAAGCCGCCGGCAAACAGTACGCCGTCAATTTCCTCCGGTGTTACGTCTGCCAGTTCCATCAACCGGATAACACCGGAACAGATGGCAGATTTGGCAAGTTGAACCTCACGAATATCCCGAGGCGTAATGACAATGGATGCGGCCGGGTCAAGTACATAATCTTCTTCCAGATAGCCGGTTTCATCCAGCACTCCCTGCTCCAATAACAGGGCGATGCTGTCCAGCAGACCGGAACCACAGATCCCCACCGCCGGCTTGTTTTCAATGGTGTATATCCTATTGTGATCCACCTTATAGATCGCGCCGGGAATACCGCCTACACCGTGGGTGATATGTGCACCCTCAAAGGCAGGGCCGGCGGCGGTGGACAGGCAATAGATGGTGGAAGTGTTTTTCTTGCAAAGGGCCATTTCACCGTTGGTTCCCACATCAATTAGCAGCAGCGTTTTATCTGCTTTGTCCATATCGCAGGCAACCATGCCGGCGGTAATGTCTCCCCCAACATAGGCAGAAATACACGGCAGCAGAAATACCTCGCACGTCAAAGGAAGCCCCAACTGGTCGCCACGGTATACCGTACCAAACAAGGAATGGGGCGTGAATGGCGCAATGGCAATGCCGGATGGGTCGATTCCGGTGAGTAAATGGAGCATGGTAGTGTTGGCGGCGATCACGCAATCGGTAATATCCCCA
>CAYLYC010000159.1:0-3109 GCA_964387715.1 uncultured Eubacteriales bacterium
CGGACAGCTTCCCCTCAAGGGGAAGCCGAGATAGCGAGGTGTGACCCTTGGGGAACACCTCAAGGGGAAGCCGATGAAGGGTAGGCAATTCCGCGACCATTCCCGGTTGGTATCGGGCGGAAGAAGCGGGCGAACACAGTTCGCCCCTACGATGGGGTGGGGCAATTCCGCGACCGCCCTTGGTTGATATGGAACACAAGAAACGGGCGAGCAATGCTCGCCCCTACGATGGGGGTTGGTGGTTCCGCAACCAAAAAAAGAGAGAGCATTTCGGTGACAAGCCGATTTGCTCTCTCTTATTGAGTTCCTTACTTACGAATATTGAGTTCCTTACTTACAAAGCAGGCGTTGGAACAGTTTGACCAGTTCCACCAAGGGGACGATCAGGAAGGCGATGCCCATGGCGACGCCGTATTCTGCAAGGGAGATGGGGGTGAATCCGAACAGTTGGTTCAGGAAAGGAACGTAGATGACGGCGGTGGTGAGCAGGAATGCTGCTCCCATTGCCCCCCACAGCAACCAGTTTTGGTTACGGATGGTGAAAATGGAATGCCGTTGGGAACGCATATTTAAGGAATGGAAGATCTCCATCATAGACAGGGTGAGGAACGCCATGGTGATGCCGTCCTCGGAAGGAGCGATCTCCCAGGCCCCGGCTTCCATGAAATGACCCACAAAGTAAGCCGCCAATACCAGCAGGGTGGAAAGCACCCCTTGGTATGCCACGTCAAAGCCCAGGCCGCCGGAGAAGATGCCGTCTGTCTTATTCCGGGGTTTGCGCTTCATAATATCCGCTTCCCCTTTTTCCACACCCAGTGCCAGTGCCGGGAAGGTATCGGTGATCAGGTTGATCCACAGCAGATGCACCGGTTTCAGAATGGTAAAGCCCAGCATGGTGGCGGTAAAGATGGCCAACACCTCGCACAGGTTGGATGCCAACAGGAACTGGATGGCTTTTCGGATGTTATCGTAGATCTTCCGGCCTTCCTCCACCGCCAACACGATGGTGGCGAAGTTATCGTCTGCCAGAACCATATCGGCCACGTTTTTGGTTACGTCCGTACCGGTGATGCCCATGCCGATGCCGATATCCGCATTTTTAATGGAAGGAGCGTCGTTTACCCCGTCCCCGGTCATGGCGGTGACCATGCCCTGTTGCTGCCACGCCTTTACAATGCGCACTTTATGCTCCGGCTGAACCCGGGCGTAAACCGAATACTTATGAATGGTTTTTGCCAGATCCTCATCGGAGATCTCATCCAACATAGCGCCGGTAATGGCCTCTTTGGCATCCCGGATGACCCCAAGTTCCTTGGCGATGGCCACGGCGGTATCCAGATGGTCGCCGGTGATCATCACCGGACGAACCCCGGCGGAAAGGCATTTTTCAATGGCAACCTTTACCTCCGGACGCACCGGGTCGATGAGGCCGGTCAGCCCGATGAGCACAAGGTCGGTTTCGGCGGTTTGACTGTCCCGGTCTTCCGGCAGGGTATCGTACGTGCGCATCGCCAACGCCAACACCCGCAGGGCACGGTCTGCCATCCCTTTGTTTTGCTTCTCCACCGCATTGCGTTGGGATTGGGTAAGGGGAACGGCTTTGCCGTCCTGCCAGACGTGGGTACACCGGGCAAGGATCACGTCCGGCGCACCTTTGGTGTATTGCACCACGCCGGTTTGGGTCTGATGGAAGGTGGTCATCATTTTTCTGCCTGAATCGAAGGGCAATTCTGCCAGACGGGGGGACTGGGCTTCCAACTCCCCTTTGGTATGACCCAGAGCGTACGCCCAGTTGACCAGGGCACATTCGGTGGGTTCCCCTTCAGCCGCCATATCGCTGTTGAGATAGGCGTCACTGCACAGCGCCATACCGGTGGCAAGTAGGGTCTCATCGTCGCTGAAATGATCCACCACGGTCATTTTGTTTTGGGTAAGGGTACCGGTTTTATCCGAACAGATGACCTGGGTACAGCCCAGGGTCTCCACGGCGGTGAGTTTGCGGATGACCGCATTTTGGTGGGACATTTTGGTGACCCCCATGGACAGCACGATGGTCACCACCGCCACCAGTCCCTCGGGGATGGCGGCAACTGCCAAACTGACCGCTAAAATAAAGGTATCCAGAATATGGCCGGTTCCTTCCCGCAGGAGGGTGAAGCCAAACATAAACAGGCAGATGGCCAACACGATGATGGTGAGGATCTTGCTCAGTTGTGCCAATTTTAACTGCAAGGGCGTTTTGCCTTCCCCGGCAGAAGCGATGGCGTCGGCGATCTTGCCCATTTCGGTATCCATACCGGTGGCGGTAATGACCGCCAAACCCCGTCCGTACACCACGGTAGAGCCGGAATACACCATGTTTTTCCGGTCGCCCAGGGGAACGTTGCCGTCTTGGGCGGTGATGGGGGTATGGATCTTATCCACCGGCACACTTTCGCCGGTCAGGGCAGATTCCTCTGCCTTTAAACTGTAACTTTCCAGCAATCGGCCGTCCGCAGGAACCGCGTCCCCTGCCTCCAGCAGTACCACGTCACCAACCACCAGGTCCTCGCTTTTCAGCACCACCACGGCGCCGTCCCGATACACCTTACTGGTGGCGGCGGAAATTTCTTTTAACGCTTCAATGGCTTTTTCTGCCTTGCTTTCCTGCACCACGCCCAATACCGCATTGATGACCACCACAAACAGGATGATGAACACGTCGGTAAAGGATTCGTTTTCCAGAGCGGCGGTGACCGCTGAAATGGCGGCGGCAACCAGCAGAATGATGATCATGGGGTCGGCAATTTGCTCCAACAGCCGTCTGCCAATGCTTTTGCCCTTGGCTTCCTGCAGTTTGTTTTTGCCCTGCTCCTCAAGGCGACGGGCGGCCTCTTTACCGGTCAGCCCTTCTTTGGCTGATCCAAGGTGAGAAAGTACCGCCTGGGTGGATTCCAGATAATGTTTCATAGTTGGGTCTGTCTCCTTTACAAATAGTGTTTGGGGGTAAAATGTGTAGAACGCATTTTTCTCTCCCCAGATGTGTTGACACATACCAAAAGGTCGGTGTTTTCCCCGCCTCCCTCTGACGAGGGAGGTGGCATTTGCGTAGCAAATGACGGAGGGAGAG
>CAYLYC010000160.1:0-3083 GCA_964387715.1 uncultured Eubacteriales bacterium
CAGCCGTTCGGCTTGCATAGCGCCGGCAATACGGGCGGCGGCGGTGTCAGCGTTGATGTTGTACACGTTTCCGTCATCGTCACAACCGATGGTGGATACCACCGGAATGTACCCTTTTTCGATCAGATCCAAAATGGGTTGTACGTTCACCTGCGTAATGCGGCCCACGTATCCTAAATCCGGATTGTTCATCACCGCTTTGATCAGTTGACCGTCCATCCCGGAAATACCAATGGCTTTCGCACCTTTCACCTCCAACAGGGTGACCAAACTTTTGTTGGTTTTTCCTGCCAGAACCATTTGCACGATCTCCATGGTTTCTTTGTCGGTTACCCGAAGACCGTCCTTGAAGATCGATTCTTTTCCTACACGTTTGAGCATATTGCTGATGTCCGGACCGCCGCCGTGCACCAATACCACGTGAACGCCGATCTGGTGTAACAGGGCAATATCTTCCATCACCTGTAATTTCAGATCATCGTTGATCATGGCGTTGCCGCCGTATTTGATGACAACCACTTTACCGGTGTAGTTTTGAATATGAGGCAGGGCTTCTACCAGTACGGATGCCCGTTCTGCGTTATTGAGATTCATCATAACATCTCCCTTAGGTTCTGTAATCTCCGTTGATCTTTACGTAATCATAGGTCAGGTCGCAACCCCAGGCAGTAGCCGATTGGCTTCCTTGACCCAAATCCACCAAAACGGTGATTTCTTTTTCCAGCAAAATTTCTTTGGCGATCTCTTCCGAGAAAGGAACACCTGCTCCGTTTTGGCAAACCACAATTTCGCCTTTGGCAGATTTGAACCAAACCCCGATGGTGTTGGGGTCGGTGTCAACCCCGCTGTAACCGATGGCACATAAGATCCGTCCCCAGTTGGCGTCCGAGCCGAACATGGCGGCTTTTACCAGGGAGGAGCAAATAACGGATTTTGCCACGGTTTTGGCAATTTCTTTGGTGGCGGCTCCGGTCACTTCACATTCCAGCAGTTTGGTGGCCCCTTCGCCGTCTCCGGCGATCAGCCGGCACAAGTGCACCGTCAAGGTGTTCAGCGCTTCCATGAAGCAGGTAAGATCTTCCCCTTCTTGGGTGATTTCCCGGTTGCCTGCCAATCCGTTGGCAAGAACGGTCACCATATCGTTGGTAGAGGTATCCCCGTCTACGCTGGTCATATTAAAGGTGTTTTGAATGTCCTGCGACAGGGCTTTTTGCAGCATTTCGGGAGCGATGGCACAGTCGGTGGTGATAAACACCAGCATGGTTGCCATGTTGGGATGAATCATTCCCGAGCCCTTTGCAATACCGCCGATCTTACATTCTTTTCCGCCTACCGTAAAGGAAAGGGCGATTTCTTTCTTGAAGGTATCGGTGGTCATAATGCCCTCGGCAGCGTAATCGCTGTGATCCCCAAGACCTTGTACCAGAGCGGGAATGCCCTCCCGAATGGGGGCGATATCCAAAGGTTGTCCAATAACACCGGTGGATGCCACAACCACATCCGACGCATCTATGTTCATTTCGTTAGCCAACAGGGCGCACATTTCTTCTGCAACCTCAGGGCCGTCAGCATTACAGGTGTTGGCGTTACCGCTGTTGCAGATCACCGCTCTTGCTTTACCGTTGGCAAGATGGGCTTTGGTGACCGCTAAAGGTGCGCCTTTTACCAGGTTGGTGGTATAAACGGCGGCGGCAGAAGCAGGCACTTGGCTGACGATCAGCGACAGATCCCGTTTTTCTTTGTTTTTGCGGATCCCGCAATGAATTCCGTTAGCAGTAAATCCGGTGGCGGCACAAACACCGCCGGGAATGGATTGTATGTTCATGGTAATAACTCCTTCTATTGGTCTTGCAGGGTAAGACCGGTTGTGGGGTCAGCCCCTAATACGTAGTTTAAGCATTCCACTGCCGCACCGGAAGCCCCTTTGCCCAGGTTATCGTATCGGGCGATCAGCAGGATGCGGTCTTCGTTTCCGGCCACCGAAATTTCCATTTGGTCGGTATCGGACAATCGACCGGCAGAAGCAAAACCGCTCTCGTAGGCATCTTCCTTGTAATACACAATAGGCGATTGGTATTGGGCACGGTACAGGGCTTTCAGGTCCTCCAACGTTCCTTTCAGCAGATCCTTTTTGAACAGGGGAACGGTCACTTCCATACCGCTGTAAAAATCGGCAACAATGGGAC
This sequence comes from uncultured Eubacteriales bacterium, assembly GCA_964387715.1. GTDB lineage: Bacteria > Bacillota > Clostridia > Oscillospirales > Acutalibacteraceae > UMGS1484. Next base: position 2,187 of record CAYLYC010000160.1, read on the forward strand.
AGAAGATGGGGGCGTTATGCAAACCGGTGATGGTTTGCATCTCCGGCAAATGCTTGTGGCTTTGGGTCAGCCCGTATTGACGGGGTGCCACCAGCAACGGGTCGATCTCCTCACCCTCATACTGGGCGATCATGGCTTTACCGCCGCCGCTGTAACCGGTGATGGAGTAACAACTGAGCAATGCATCGGGGGAAAGAAAACCGTTTTTCACCAGCGGTGCTGTCAAGGCGATAAAGCCGCTGGCGTGACAGCCGGGAACCGCAATGCGCTTCGCACCGGGCAACGCTTCTGCCAATGCCGGGTCTACTTCCGGAAAACCATAGGTAAAAGCAGGGTTGGTGCGATGGGCGGTGGAGGTGTCGATCATCACGGTATCGGGGTTTTCCACAAGTGCCAGGGTTTCTATAGCGGCAGCATCCGGCAGACACATAAACACCACGTCGCTGCGGTTAATGATCTCCTTTTTTGCCACCGGATCTTTTCGCAATTCATCCGGTAAGGTGAGCAGTTCAATATCAGTCCGGGTTGCCAATCGGTCGTAGATCCGCAAACCGGTGGTACCGGCCTTGCCGTCAATAAATACTTTTTTCATGGGGTTCCTCTTTCTCCTACCTGGATGGGTATAGGATGCAATTCTATATCTTTGAATAATTATACCTAATATTCATTGGAAATTCAAGTTTTATTCACAAAAAATCATAATTTTATCATATATATGCAACTTTAGGGTGGAAGAATGCAAAATTATGACAAATGCCACAAAAAGTCACCGAATCATTATAGCACAAAAACCTGTGAATGGGAAGAAAAAATGCAAAAAAATCAAGATTTTTAGTTGCAAAGAAAAAAGGAATGTGCTATAATAACAACGCTGTTCAAAAAACAAATATTTGCGGG
>CAYLYC010000161.1:0-3061 GCA_964387715.1 uncultured Eubacteriales bacterium
TCATCAGCGTCAGCTGATTTCATCCTTGCGACAGCAAGGATTTCATTTAATTACGAGACATCAATTTCATACACAAAAAATCCCCTTAGAACCCTCTTGAAACAATTTGTTGTTTCAGGAGCCCGTTCTAAGGGGATCATATTATGCTGTTGTTACAGTTACTTTGAATACTTTACAGATCGTCGATCATAAAGCTTACACGATATTCGTCATCATATTCATAGTAGCTGATCAAATACCAATCGCCGTCGATCTTGGCAACGATCAATTCGGTTCCGCTGCTATCGTCGTCTTCGCTGCCTTTGATTTCCAATTCAACTTCCAATTCGTACACTTTGGTCAGTGCATCTTTGTCGATATCGTATTGGTCTTTCAGGGCAGAAGCGATCTTCTTGACTTTCTTTTCAGACAGTTCTTTTTTGTCTAACACATCGTAAGAAACTTTGATGTTGGAACCATATTCTTCTTCATAATATTCCATCAATTCATCATAGTTATCTTCTGCTTCATCGATCATGTCATCCAGATCCACATCATACTCGTCCTCCACATAGGCCCAGTATGCTTCGGGAGCCATGTCTTCAATATTATCGAACTTGCCGTTGAAAGTGATGTCGATCAAGTTGTCAATGGGTTTGGTGTAACCGGCACTGAACAAAGAAGACAGCAGAACGATGATCAGAATGATGGCAACGATTGCGGCAACCGGAATTGCTGCCAAAACGGGTTTTGCCTTCACCTTTCCGATCACGTCATTCACAACCGGGGGAAGTTGGTTGGCAGCCGGAGCTTCTACAGGAATGGCTTCTACCACTTGGGGTGCGGGTTGTTCTACTTGAGGAGCTGCAACGCCGGCGCCGCAATTGGCACATACGGTTGCATGATCTTCCATAGCAGAGCCACAATGGGAACAAAATTTACTCATAATATATTACCTCCTACGTTTGTATTTTCAATATATCATTTTTGTCATTTTTTGTCAAGCGTTCATCTCTTTTGTCGGCAAATTTTTTTGACGGTTCTTGTATAACTGCCCAAAAACGGGAAAAACTACTGTTGAAAATTCAATGAAGGAGGCATTATGGTATGAACAATCAGAACAATCAGTCCAAGCAATCCACTCAGGAAAACCAAACCAACCAAAACGCCAAAAACGCAAACAATCAGAAAAATCAAAACGGACAAAACAACGCTACCAACCAATCCAAATAAAGAAATTCCCTCTCACCGTGGTCTCCGATGAGAGGGAACGTTATTTTATTGCCAGTAGTCAACCTCATCCGGCAAACCAATATCCTTTGCATGGAATTCGTTGGGTTCACCCTGTTTTCGTTTGGCCTCATAATCCTTTAAGGCACGAATGGCATACTTGCCCAGATAGAGGATCACCGGTACGTTGATCAGGGTCATAAAGCCCATGGTGATATCCGCAATGCTCCACAGCAGGTCGGCAGTCAGTCCTGCCCCCACAAAAATGATAAGCGAACACACCACGTGAATGATGATCCAGGCGGTTTTACTGGGTTCCCGTTTCAAGATGTGACGCACACATTGATGTACATAATACAAATTCCCCAACAGCGTGGTAAATGCAAACAACAACATTGCAATCGTGATAAATACGGGACCGATACTCCCCAACGTTGCCTGTAAGGATTGTTGTACATAGGCGGCGCCGGAAATTTCTGCCGAGGGTTCTACCCCGGAGCACATACACATAAATGCGGTGGCGGAACACACAAGCAAGGTGTCAATAAACACCGACAGCACCTGCACCAATCCTTGTTTTACCGGATGCGCAACTTGGGCAGAGGCGGAAGCGTTGGGAGCAGAACCCACACCTGCTTCGTTACTGAACAAGCCGCGACGAATCCCGTACATCACGCAGGAACCGGTGAAACCGCCGAAAATCGCTTTGAAGTCAAAGGCCTCTGTGAAGACGGTTTTCAACACGCCGGGCAGTAAGTTTAGGTTTAACAACACAATAATGATTGCCAAAAGGATATACAGCACACCCATGACCGGCACCATCCAGGTGGTAACGCCTACCAACCGTTTGCCGCCGCCAATCAAGCAATAGCAAACCAGCGCCGCAATAATGCCGCCGATCACCCAGGGGGTGATCTGGTCGTTGTAGAAACTGTAATCAGCAAAAGTGGATTGCAGATTATAGGATGCCAACATATTAAAGCCAACGCCGTATGTAAGAATCAGAAAGACCGAAAACAGCACAGCCAACCACCGGCTATGAAGGGCTTTTTCGATGTAATAGGAAGGGCCGCCGTAACTGCCCTCCGGACCTTTGCGTTTGTAGATCTGTGCCAGGGTGCTTTCCACAAAAGCGGAGGCACTGCCGATGATGGCAACGACCCACATCCAAAATACCGAACCGAATCCACCCAAACACAGAGCGGTGGAAACACCAATGATGTTACCGGTACCGACCCGGGATGCGGTGGAGACCATCAACGCCTGAAAGGAGGAAACACCCTTTCCGTCGGTGGGTTTTTCGGTCACCACTTTGAATTGTTCTTTTAACAACCGGAACTGTACGAATCTGGTACGGATGGTAAAATACAACCCGCCTGCCAAAAGAAATACGATCAGAACATAGCTGATGATACGGTCATTGAACAGCACCAGCCATTTCTCCAAAAACTCCATTTTTTTATTCTCCTTGATTTTTGATTTTCACCATTATAAGTTATTTTTGCAAAAATGTCAAATTAAAAGTTCCTATTCAACCGGAACGGTGGCGATAACGAATGTTGGGCGGATCGCAGGACACCAAAACCGTTTCCTCTCCAAACACCTGTATTTCTTCCCAGGGAATGACGATATCCGGCTCTTTGCCAAACAGACCGAAGATCTTTTGCCGGCCGAATATGACGATGGACGTAAGTTTCCCGGAACAGGTATCGATCTCCACGTCGCACACCACCCCTAACCGGGAACCGTCCTTCAGGCAGATCACTTCCCGGTTGCGCATTTCCACAATTCTGCAATTCATACCCTACACCTCCATTATACTATATGCACACCAAGGAAAACTGATACGCAA
>CAYLYC010000162.1:0-2998 GCA_964387715.1 uncultured Eubacteriales bacterium
CGGTGGAAAGATCCATCCGGTCACCAATGGTTTTCCCGTTGTTAACAATGTTCCGATGGGTCAGCATTACACCTTTGGGGAAGCCGGTCGTACCCGAAGTATACTGCATATTGCAAACGTCGGTGGGCTTTACCAAAGATGCCCGTCTTCTGACTTCTTCCCGAGGAACGAGGGATGAACGAGAAAGCATCTGTTCCCAGGTCAGACAGCCCGGCATGGAAAATCCAACCGTAACCACGTTCCGCAGGAAGGGAAGATTTTTGGAATACAACGGTTTTCCCGGTTCAAGGGTTTCCAGTTCAGGACAAAGTTCCTGGATGATTTCCTTGTAGTTAATATCCTTGCAGTATTCGATCATAACAAGGGTATGGGTATCGGACTGCTTTAACAGATATTCAATTTCGTGAATTTTGTATGCGGTATTCACCGTAACCAAAACGGCACCGATTTTTGTGGTGGCCCAGAAGGTGATATACCACTGGGGCACGTTGGTTGCCCAGATCGCTACGTGATCCCCTGGCTTTACCCCCGAAGCGATCAACGCAGCGGCACATTCATCCACATCACGGCGGAATTGCTCGTAGGTTCTTGTGTAGTCCAGGGTGGGATATTTAAAGGCATACTGGTCAGGGTAGTTTTCTACCATTGTGTCCAGCACATCAGAAAAAGTAGCGTCAATCACGTCGAATTTTTTCCATACAAACGTACCCGTCTTATCTCTGTTGTAGTATGCTTTATCATAAGATTTTTTCTCACGGTTCAGTTGGGAAATATAGTTGGCAAAATGAGTAAGAACGATATCTGCATCGTTGATTTCGTCATTCCATGCGGCGCAAATATACCCCTCGTAATTCAGGGAAGAAAGTGCACCGATCAGTTTAGCAACATCCAACTCCCCTTCCCCGATCAAAACCGTTTTACCGTCTTTCATATCGCCCAGGCGAACGTATTTAATATACGCACCCAAGGTTTTAATGGTGGCTTCTGCCGATTCTCCGGCATCAAAATAGGTTCCTCTCACATTCCAGGATGCACCGATAGCGGCAGAAGAAAAGTGATTGATGATGTCGATTACTTTTTCTGTGTTGGCTAATGCACCAACCGTTTCAAGCAGAATATTAACGTCGGCATTTTCTGCCTTGCTAACCGCGGCGGAAAGTTTGCTGTCCAAAACATCGAAGGAAACGTTTTCATCAATGCGCACGATCACGTTTTCAATGCCGGAAGATGCGGCCATATCCACATATTTCACCACCAATTCCGCTGTGGTGGTTTCGCTGTCAACACCCTCGGGCATACGAAGGGCAGATACAGCAAGGTTTCTGTTGACCAGTTTTCTTTTGGCATCTGCGATGCGGTCCCGTCTTAATATGCTGTCGTAATGAGAGCCACGCTCTTTTATGGCATCATATATTTCAAAGCCCTCAAACCCGTAATCGAAGGCATAACGGCAGGTATCAAGAAAGGAAGCACGGCTTACATTCTTGGTTGAAAATACGATTTTCATATTATGCCTCCTCGAAAATGATCTTGTTTAACGCATTGATATACGCTCTGATACTTGCGGAAACGATATCGGTGGACGTGCCGTTACCAGAATAAAGTTTTCCGTTATTGCGCAGTCTCACAAGAGCAGAACCTAATGCTTCTTTCCCTTCGGTTACCGATTGAACCTGGAAATCATCCAGTTCATAATGATGGCCGATGCATTGTTCAATGGCACGGAAGGCCGAGTCAATGGGGCCGTCACCGTTGCTTACACCGCTGATCACTTCATCATTGCATTGCAACACAACCTGGGACATGGAGTTGGCAACGTTACTGCAGGTGGTGGTATAAGTCTGGAAATGATAGGTGGAAGGTGCTTGCATAGCATAACTTGCAATCAGCGCCTCAAACTCTTTAGAACCTACGGCACTTTTCTTTTCACATACGTGCATCAGCGCTTTGTATACCTTGCCGATATCCGAATCAGAGAGATCATAACCAAGCACCTCGGCGGCATGAGCAACCTGCGCCATGGTAGAATCAGAATCCAGCAAGATCTTTTTCTTGTCGCTGACGTTATTTTCATTGTCATAGCTTTGGTGATTGATGTTTGCCAACATATCCTCAATACTTGCATGGATTTTGGTGGTGTTCAGTTCAACCGTCACATCGATCTGTGAACCGCAAACCGTAATGGCATCAGACAATTCGCCGGTTAACAGAACGTCTTTCCCGGCCATAGCGCATTTGATACCGTCAGCACCGTTTTTAATGGCGGAAAACGCCGATGCAACCCCCATGTTAATACGATCGGAAACCTGAACGAACACGGGAATCTTTACCGCTTCTTTGATTTTCGCAACCAATTCTGCAATTTCCTCAGGAATGGATACACCTGCATCATCGCAAAGTGTTACCATAGTGGCACCGTTTGCCTCTGCTTCTTTTACAGCGCTGACAAGGAAATCAACGTCGGCTCTGGTGGCATCCAGCGCAGAAAACTCCACGTCTTCACAATAGGTTTTTGCTTCTTTTACCAGTTCCCCGATTTTTTCCAGCATAACCCCTTGTTTTACGTGGTAGGTATATTCCATTTGAATGGTAGAAACAGGAAGTTCCACTTGCAAACGAGGTTGTTTTGCATCCTTAATACATTCCCATGCAGATGGGATATCTTCCTTGTTAAAGCCAACAGGGATAGCCAAAGCCGCACTTTGAACATTTTGAGCAATGGTTTTGTAAACAATGGTATCTTCACGGATATTTTTGATTGCAGGTAGTTCAACGGCATTGGCACCAAGCCCGTCTGCACAATTTGCAATGGCAGATTTTTCACGGAAAAGCAGGGAAATCGCACGGTCCTCTGAAAGTTTTTTCAGGGTAATGTCTGTAACGTTGATTGTTCTCATTTTGAAAACTCCTTCCAAAAAATAAAGCAAAAAATAGATTATTATTAACAAAAAAACGTTCCCGTCTCTTTGTTTATTCAAAGAGACGAAAACGTAAGATC
>CAYLYC010000163.1:0-2970 GCA_964387715.1 uncultured Eubacteriales bacterium
GGTGGCAGTGCAGGAAGAAGCCGAGGAAACGGTAGAGCCGGTGGTTGAAGAACAACCGGAATTTGTTGAACCGGAGGATATTCCATTACCGATCGATGACGGTGCTGCGGCATTTCATGTTGACCAACCGGAAGAAGAGGATGCAGGAATCAGCAATGGATTTGAAATCAAACGTAAATTTACTGATTTGAAATTTGGCGACGATTACGATATTGCATCTGATGATGATTATGATGAGGTGTAGTGCGTGAAGCGAGCTTTATTGCCCCTTGGCGTTTCTGTATCCATCGTTTTGATCGATCAAATATCTAAAATTCTGGTAGCATCATACGCCACGATGTATGAAGTTAAAACATTGATTCCTTACGTGCTGGAGTTTTATTACCTGCATAACTATGGTGGTGCGATGGGGCTGTTTGATGGTGCCCGTATTCCATTGGTTATCATCACGACGGGTATGATCGTCGTTTGTTTATGGTATCTGTTGTCCGGCCGTTGCCAAAGCGGTATATTGCGATATGCCTTTGCGCTGATCATTGGCGGCGGAATTGGGAATCTTATTGATCGCTTGGTTTACGGTTACGTGGTTGACTTTATTCGTTTTCCCGTTTCCTGGTTTTCCTATTCTTTCAACATTGCAGACTGTGCTGTGTGTATTGGCGCAGGTTTGCTGATTTTGGACTTGATTATGGATACGGTTCACCACCGGCGTAAAAAGGCAGGTCAATAGCCATGGAGCAGTTTACTTTTATTGCTCAAAATGAATCGCCCATACGGTTAGATGCAGTTTTGGTGACTCTGTTGCCGGAATTGACCCGTTCCGCTGCAGTACGGTTGATTACCGGCGGTAATGTGCTGGTAAACGGGAAAACCGTCGCCAAAAGTTATAAGGTTGTGTGCGGTGAGGAAATTAGGGTCTCGTTACCCGAACCGGAACCGTCAGAAGCGTTGCCGGAAAATATCCCTCTGGATATTGTTTATGAAGATGGGGATCTGCTGGTGGTCAATAAGCCAAAAGGTATGGTCGTTCATCCTGCGCCCGGTAACCCCAGCGGTACGCTTGTGAACGCTTTGCTTTATCATTGCGGCGAATCTCTGTCTGGTATTGGCGGCGTCATTCGCCCCGGCATTGTCCACCGAATTGATAAGGATACCAGCGGTTTGTTGATGGTGGCAAAAAACGATGCTTCCCATGTGTTTTTGGCTGAACAAATTAAAAACCATTCCTTTGTTCGTGAATATGCAACGGTGGTTTACGGCCGTGTAAAAGAGGAAAAAGGAACTGTGGATGCACCCATCGGCAGACATCCGGTTGACAGAAAACGCCAGGCAATCGTTAAAGACGGAAAACCGGCGGTAACCCACTATGAGGTTGAGGGATATTTCAGAGGATATACCATGTTGAAATGCCGTTTGGAAACCGGACGAACCCACCAGATACGTGTCCACATGGCGTCCCTTGGCCATCCGGTTTGCGGAGATGGGGTATACGGCGGTAAGTTGGCCGAAAAATCCGGGTTGCAAGGTCAATGTTTACACGCCAAGAAGTTAGGGTTTGTTCACCCATCCACCAAGGAATATATGGAGTTTGACAGTCCGCTACCGGAGTATTTCACTGCATTTGTTTCTCATTTACCAAAGGATGAATAACCAATGATTTTTGACGGTATTGTTTTATTGTCTGATATTGATGGCACACTTGCCACCTACGAGCGAGTGATATTGCCGGAGAATATAAAAGCAATTCAATATTTTATCGATAACGGCGGTCGATTTGGTGTTGCTACCGGCCGCACTGCCCGTTCTGCACAGCGTATGATCCGGCAACTTCCGGTGAACTGCCCCTGTCTTGTGGTGAACGGCGGCGGTATTTACGACCCTGTTTCCGATTCGATGCTGTTTTCCTGCTATCTGGACCATAGCGCCGAAAAACTGTTTGAACCAATTATGAAGGCAGTTCCCGATGTTGGGGTTGAAATTAACAACGACGGTGTGTTACAATGTGTTAAGTATTCTCCCCGGTCCTATGAACACGTGATGTACGAGTTGGGCGAGTTTACACAGTACACCTTTGAGGATATCCCCGAGGATGCCAAGTGGTGCAAAGCGCTGTTTACCGGAACGCCCGAGGAGATCGACCGGGTTCAGGCGTGTTGTCAAGACCTGGTTCAAGACGATGACCCCTTTTATGTAATTCGTTCCGAACCCACTTTGTTTGAACTGTTACCCAAAGAAGCCACCAAAGGGCGGGGATTGGTGCATTTAGCAGAGATTCTTGATGTCCCCATAAAAAATATGTATGCCATTGGTGATTATTATAACGATTTGGATATGCTGTTGGCTGCCGGCTGTTCTGCCGCAGTACAAGGCGCTCCTGCTGAGGTAATTGCAGCCACCGATTACGTTACCTGTTCCTGTGAACAGGGTGCGGTAGCTGATTTTATACGAATTATTGAACAAAAATTAAAAACAGAAAATAGGAGGTAACCCCCTTGGAACTCACAGAAAAGAAGCGTTTACAAATAACTGCTTGTAAAATTCGCATGGGCATCATCGAAGGTGTTCATGCCGCAAAATCCGGACATCCCGGTGGATCGTTGTCGATTGCTGATGTATTGACCTATCTGTATTTCAAAGAAATGAACATTGATCCTAAAAACCCAAAAATGGCAAATCGTGACCGCATGATTTTGTCCAAAGGTCACACTGCCCCCGGCCTTTATTCCGCTTTGGCAAATCGTGGCTATTTCCCTGTGGAAGATCTGCTTACTTTGCGGAAATTGGATTCTTATTTAGAAGGCCATCCCGACATGAAACATACGCCCGGTGTTGATATGAGCTCCGGTTCGCTGGGTCAAGGGATTTCGGTTGCCTGCGGTACCGCTCTTGCTGCCAAATTGGATGGTGACGCATTCCGTGTATACTCCATTTTAGGTGACGGTGAGTTGGAAGAAGGTCAAGTCTGGGAAG
>CAYLYC010000164.1:0-2968 GCA_964387715.1 uncultured Eubacteriales bacterium
GAGGGTCGATGCAATCATATTCGATCGCATAGGCAGGACGCATGATCTCCACCTTTTCCAATCCCTTGATGGAACGGTACAGGGCTACCTGCACGTCTTCCGGCAAAGAGGTGGAAAGCCCTTGCAGATACATTTCCTCCGTGTTTTCGCCACAGGGCTCAATAAAGGTCTGATGCCGCAATTTATCAGGGAAACGGACGATCTTATCTTCAATACTGGGGCAATACCGAGGGCCTACCCCTTCGATATGATGACCGTACATGGCAGAGCGTTCCAGATTTGCCAAAATAATTTCTTTGGTTTTTTCATTGGTCCAGGTGATGTAACAGTCGGCTTTATTTTCCGGCAGGTCCTTGGTTGCCATGGAAAAGGGCACAACACGATGGTCGCCCGGTTGGGCTTCCAACTGGGAAAAATCAATACTGCTTTTCAGCACCCGGGCAGGTGTTCCGGTTTTGAACCGGCGGATGGGCAACCCTAATTGCTTCACCGACTGCGCCAGTGATACCGCAGAAGCCATTCCGTCCGGACCGCTGGCATAATTCACATCCCCGACATGAACCTTGGCATCCAAAAAGGTGCCGGTGGCAAGAATCACGGTTTTACAATGATACTGCCCCCCTAATTTACAGGTGAGGATCCAACCCTGCTCCCCCTTTTCAATGGCGACAATTTCCGCCTGCTTGGTGGTCAGACCGGGTTGTGTTTCAAGCCGATGTTTCATTTTTCCGCTGTATTCCCGACGGTCGATCTGCGCACGAAGGGAATGCACCGCCGGGCCTTTGCCCCGATTGAGCATTCGGCTTTGCAGGGTGGTTTGGTCAGCAACAATGCCCATTTCTCCGCCCAGCGCATCAATTTCCCGCACCAGATGCCCTTTGGCAGTACCGCCGATCGAGGGATTGCAAGGCATATTGCCAACCCAATCCAGAGAAACGGTAAACACCACGGTACGGCAACCCAGCTTGGATGCCGCCAATGCCGCTTCGATACCGGCATGACCGGCGCCGATCACCGCCACCTCATATTCTCCTGCAAAATAGCTCATGGAATTCACTCCAAACAACAAAATACATATTATTTTACCATATTGTTCACCGGGTTGCAACCGCAAAATACAATAGAAATGAGGTGATTGGTATGAAAAACTGTTATTTACTGGGCATAGGTGGTGCGGGAATGACCGCTCTTGCCCAATTTTTATCCCAAAAAGGCATTGGCGTTGCCGGATATGATATGGCAGAAAGCCACAACACCCAGTTGTTGGCAAAGCAAAACATTCCGGTTCATTTCAGCGCCGATGTCCGCCATTTGCAACAAGCAGACGCCTGCATTTATTCCGCCGCCATTCCCCCATCCCATCCCCTGCTCACCTACGCCAAGGGGAAGATCCCCACCTTTTCTCGGGGTGAAGCCATGGGAGGCATTTCACAGGGCTTTAACACCGTTGTTGGGGTAGCCGGAACACACGGGAAAACCACCTGCAGTGCTATGCTGACCCACATTCTTCATGCCGCCGGCAAAAACCCCTCTGCTTTATTAGGTGGGACGCTCATCCAAACCCAAACCAACGGAATTGCAAAGGGCGACCGTTTACTGATTTGCGAGGCCTGTGAATATGCGGAGAGTTTTTTGCATTTAAAACGGGATATTGGCGTTGTGCTGAACATTGACAACGACCATTTGGAATACTACGGTGATATGCAAGGACTCACCAACAGTTTTAAACAATTCTTATACCCCTGCAAGACCCAGATCCTCAACGGAGACGACGCTTTGGTAACCGGCTGTCAAAACCACTCCGGCTCTGCGGTTACCTTTGGGCTTGGCCACCATTGCCATTACCGTGCCCGGGATATAACGGAAGAAAAAGGAATGGTTTCTTTCACCATGACGTGTCATAGTCAGCCCTTATGTTACATACACTTGACCGTACCGGGCAAACACAACTTATACAACGCCCTTGCCGCCGGGGCTGCCGCCCATTGTTTGGGGGTGGCATCACAACATATTCAAGAGGGGCTTAACACCTTTCCGGGAACAAAGCGTCGGTTCGAAAGGGTATACCGAGACCAAACCGTCACGGTGGTGGACGATTACGCCCATCACCCGGCAGAGATACAAGCCGTGCTCACCACCGCCAGATCCATGGGATATGACTATATTACGGTGATCTTTCAACCCTTTACTTATTCCAGAACCAAGGCGTTGACCCATGAATTTGCCCAGGCGCTGTCCCTTGCCGACCGGGTGATCTTGCCCCCCATCATGGCAGGAAGAGAATCCCACGATCCCACCATTTCCTCCGGGCATTTAGCCGAGAAGATTCCCGGTTCCATTCTTTGCGAAAATCTTTCCCATGCCGCCGCAACCGTTCTTGCCCATCCTGTTGCTGGAGAACTGGTACTCACCTTGGGATGCGGGAATGTATACCGCTGTGCCCGGATGATGGCCGATAAACTGGAAAAAAGGCAGGGATAAAAGGGTTTTTTGAGAAAATTTGCAAAATTATGTTGACAAATCAACTTTCATTCACTATTATTAGAACAGAAAATTTTTAACAGAGAGGAACTTTATATATGGTATACGAAAAAATCGTTGCAATTCTTTGCGAACAACTGGAACTGGACGCCGATAAAATCTCCATGGAAACCGGCATGACCGATGACCTGGGTGCTGACAGTTTGGATCTGGTGGAAGTGCTGATGTCCATTGAAGATGAATTTGACGTGGAAATTCCTGACGAAGCCGCAGACACCATGAAAACGGTTGGTGACCTGGTCCGGTACATCGAAGACAATCAATAAACCATACGCCTTGCAACTTCGGTTGCAAGGTATTTTTTTATTTTTTTAAAAAAATCCCCTTGTTATTTACAAATCGAAGTAGTACAATATATAGATAGTTTAGGGGAAAGGAAGCGATATTGCCATGGAAATTACCAAAATTTTAGAACTGGATAAGCAGT
>CAYLYC010000165.1:0-2960 GCA_964387715.1 uncultured Eubacteriales bacterium
AACGCCATCACCGTCCAATGGTATCTCTTTGGCCTTGCCGCTTTCCTTTTCAGCCCGCTGACCTTTGTGTTCATCATCGCCATCACCTTGATGAAATTTGATTACGGCCCCATGAAGCTTCATGAAATGAACGCTTTGAATGGCGACCTGTTCACCAGCGGTGTGGAACACGACAGTGCTGACGACGAAGAACCCGCCACCGACAAGGGCAAGGTGATCGACCTTGTGTTCCCCATCCTTCTTTTGATCGCCATTTGCGTATTCTCTTTGTTCTACGTTGGCCGTTGCATGGGATCGGAATGGGTGTTCAATTACGGTGATTACGACACCTCTCTCAACTTTATTGACGCTTTCTCCAACACCGACGCTACCGTGGCTCTGCCCTGGGGCGGTCTGGTTGCTTTGGTTCTGATCATGATCTACTTTATCGCCCGTCGCCTGGTTACCTTTAAAGAAGCCATGGAATGCATTCCCAAGGGCTTTATTGCAATGGTTCCCGCTATTTTGATTCTGACCATGGCTACCTCTTTGAAGAACATGACCGGTTTGCTGGAATCCGACACCTTTGTGCAAAACGCTTTGGCCAACGCCGGCGAACTGCAATCCTTCCTGCCGGCCATCATCTTCCTGGTTGCTTGTGGGATCTCCTTTGCCACCGGTACCTCTTGGGGCACCTTCGGCATCTTGATTCCCATTGTACTCAGCATCTTCCCCGCTGGCAGCACCCTGGGAATTATCGGTATGTCTGCTTGCTTGGCCGGTTCGGTTTGCGGTGACCACTGCTCCCCCATTTCCGACACCACCATCATGTCCTCTGCCGGTGCCCGTTGCGACCACATCAACCACGTTTCCACCCAATTGCCTTACGCCCTCACCGTAGCCGCCATCTCCTTTGTGTGCTATGTGATTGCCGGGTTTGTTTCCAACGCCTGGATCATGCTGAGCATTGGTGTGGTACTGACCATCGCCACCTTGTTTGTGATCAAACTCATTACCAACAAAAAAGCGGCGTAAATCCCTTGACGTTCAATCGTTCCTCGAAAATTTTTTCGGGGAACGATTTTTTTATTCACAAATCCCCCATTTTGTGGTATACTGAAATCATCAAGGATAGGAGGTACATGGTATGAACGCTCCCATTATTTGCATCAGCCGGGAATTTGGCAGCGGCGGACGCCTGATTGGGGAACAACTGGCAACCGCATTGGGTATTCCCTTTTACGACCGTTTGATTATTGAAAAAGCCGCCGAAGAAAGCGGTCTTTCCCCTGAATTTATTGAACAGGAAGAACAGCGGTTCAATAACAGTATGCTGTTTAACTTATCCATGGGCAGTCATGCGGTTACTGCCGCAGGGGTGGATCTGTCCAGCCGTGTATTTGAGGCAGAACGACAGGCCATTCTGGAGGCGGCACAGGCCGGCAGTTGTGTGATCGTCGGTCGATGCGCCGATTATATCCTCCGCCATCGGGAGGATCTGTTTACCGTGTTTATTTCCGCTGATATCGACTGGCGGGTAAACCGGGCAGTTTCGGTGTACGGACTGGCGGAAAACAAGGCAGAAAAGGCCATTCGTGCAAAGGATAAGCAACGGGCACGGCACTATAATTTTTACAGCGACCGCAACTGGGGCGACCGAGCCAATTACGACATCATCCTCAACAGCAGCCGCTTGGGCATTGAAGGTTGCGTGGATCTTCTGCTTCATGCAATCAACACAAAATAACGACCCCTCAATAGAAAAACAAAAAAGGACTGTAATCCACGGATTTACAGTCCTTTTTATTATGTGTTACATACCGGCGCGCATGGCTTTGCGGTATTTATGATAGTTGGAGTTGATGATAATGTGAGACACAATGGCCGCCACATACAGCGCAAAGGTGAGCAACATCATCAATGTACCGCCCAGCACGAAAATAGAGGGCAAGGTGAACAGCATAGTCAAAATCGTCAGGGTGTTGAGTTTGAACCGTGCTGCCAACAAAAGCAACAGGGTGGTAAACGCTGCGCTGATCACCGCTGCGATGGTGATGGTCCGGAATATTTGCTGAACTTCTTGGATTTCTTCCATGTCACCCACACCATATTCATCCGCCAAGTCGGCTTCCACAATGTCTTCCATCATTCCTACCGCACGTACCAGGGTTCGAATGGAAAGTTTGGAATTAAACTTATCTTCCAATTTCAGGAATGCTTCCACAGCGTCTTGTTGTTCATCGGTATACATATCTTCTTCTGCTTCATAGATTTCCCGGAATTCCTCCATGTACAGTTCTGTTTCGTCAAGCGTGTCCTCCAACTCCTCCAGATCCCGTTCAAAGGTTTCATCCATGTCTGCCATGAAATTGAAAATGGGCAGATCCACAAGAGGGCAGGTGGCGGTATAAATACCGCTGGCGATCAACATCACAGCGCAAAGGATACAAGCGATCCAGGAGACCCAGGATGCGGTCTTTACACCGGGTGTTCCGTGGTTGGCAATGAACTTGGATTTGCCTTCCGGTTGGCCGTTTCCGCCAACGTTCACCGCTGTGGGAACCGGTGGGGTGTAAACGGGGGGTTGCGCCACCGCAACAGCAGGTTGAACCGGTTGGGCTTCCGCCGGGGTTTGGGGTTGGGGTTGGGCAGCGGCTTGGGGAAGTTGATTTCCGCAGGAACCGCAGAATTTTGCATCATCTGCTAAATTCGTACCACAATGAGGACATAACATACATTCCACTCCTTAATTTGATTGAGTTTCTATCATTAGAATACCACGCAGGATTCAATTTGTCAAATAATGAAATCATTCAATGCCGAAAAGTTTTTTTGCATTTTGATGCGCCGCCTGTAACACATCTTCCGGCGCAATGCCTTTGATCTGCGCTATGCGCTCGGCGGTGATGGCAATATGAGAGGAATCGCACCGTTGTCCCCGGAAGCGTACGGGGGTCATGTAAGGGCAATCGGTTTCTAAA
>CAYLYC010000166.1:0-2941 GCA_964387715.1 uncultured Eubacteriales bacterium
ATTGGTTCTGCCGGTGTATCCGCAGTTCCTATGGCTGCCCGTGTATCCCAAAAGGTTGGTCAGGAAGAAAATCCCGGCAACTTCCTTTTGATGCATGCAATGGGTCCCAATGTGGCTGGCGTTATTGGCTCTGCCATTGCAGCCGGTGCATTGATTGCCATTTTAGGTTAAGGAGGGGTAGATAATGGATATGGTGAAAAAACCGTTACGGATTACCGACACCATTTTGCGTGACGCCCATCAGTCCCAGGCGGCTACCCGGATGCGTACCGAGGATATGTTGCCTGCCTGCGAAATGCTGGATAACATGGGATATTGGTCACTGGAATGCTGGGGCGGCGCAACCTTCGATTCCTGTATGCGTTTCTTGAACGAAGACCCTTGGGAACGGTTGCGGGCATTGAAAAAAGCAATGCCAAAAACCCCTTTGCAAATGTTGCTTCGCGGTCAAAACCTCCTTGGCTATAAACATTATGCAGACGATGTGGTAGATGCTTTCTGTAAAAAATCCATTGAAAACGGTATTGATGTTGTACGTGTGTTTGATGCTTTGAATGACCCCAGAAACATGGAGGCCGCAATGAAGAGTGTCAAATACCACGGCGGTACTTGTGAAGCGGCAATTTCTTATACCACCAGCCCTGTGCATAATGAGGATTACTTTGTTGCGTTGGCAATGCAACTGGAAGAAATGGGCGCCGATGTGATTTGCATTAAAGATATGGCAAACCTGTTGCTTCCTATGGATGCTTACAGTTTGGTAAAAAAACTAAAAGAAAAGGTGAGTGCACCCATTCACTTGCACACCCATAACACGGCTGGGATTGGGGATATGACCAATCTGATGGCGGCGTTTGCCGGTGTGGATATTGTGGACTGTGCTCTTTCACCCCTTGCGAACGGTACAGCCCAACCTTCCACCGAAGCCATGGTTGCTACCCTGCAAGGTACTGACCGTGATACCGGTCTTAGTTTGGAACAACTCAGTGATGCGGCTGCCCACTTCCGCGACGTGGCCAATCGATTGAAGGCCGACGGTATTTTAGATCCCAAGGTTTTGAATGTGGATCCCAACACCTTGTTGTACCAAGTTCCGGGCGGAATGCTTTCCAATTTGCTTTCTCAGTTAAAACAAGCAGGTGCGGAAGATAAATACTATGAAGTATTGGCTGAAGTGCCCCGTGTGCGGGAAGATTTTGGTTATCCTCCCTTGGTTACGCCCACCAGCCAGATCGTTGGCTCCCAAGCCGTTTTAAACGTGATTTCCGGAGAACGGTATAAAATGGTGCCCAAAGAGTCGAAAGGGCTTTTGCGTGGCGAATACGGTCGTTTACCGGGTGTTGTGAATGAGGAAGTTCGCAAAAAGGCGATTGGTGACGATGAAGTGATTACCTGCCGTCCTGCAGATTTGTTAGAGCCGGAATTGGAAATGTACCGTCAGCAAGCCGGCGATTTGGCAAAATCGGATGAAGACGTACTCAGCTATGCATTGTTCCCCCAGGTTGCTGAGAAATTCTTGAAACAAAGAAATGCTTCGAAAGACGAAAACGGAGTTCGTACTCTTGTGGTTCAGGATTTAACCTAAAGTTTTGTAACGGGCTGTCGTCATTGGCGACAGCCCATTTTTTTAAGGAGAGATTGTATGGAAATTTCAGCCAGAAATCAAATGGTTTTGCTCATTACCCATGCACTTGGTGATGATACCCGTTTGCACATGATGGATATTCTGCAAAATGGACCCATAACGGTCCCGGAGTTACAAAGCCGTTTTGCTGATTCGATTGATGAGCATTTAATGATATTAAAAAACGCCGGTCTGCTTTTGGGGGATGTGCAGGGAAGTGACCCGATCTCTCTTTCGCCCTTCGGTGTTTACGGCGCCAGAAAAATACTGGATGAAGTGTTAGCAACCACCCATGAAGACGGTCAATGTGGGGGTTGCCAAGGATGTAAAGAAAAAATTTAATTTTTTTGAAAAAAGTACTTGCATTTCTCTGCAAAGTGTGGTAGTATATATCTCGCTGAAAGAAACAGCGATCCTTCGGGGGTATAGCTCAGCTGGGAGAGCGCTTGACTGGCAGTCAAGAGGTCAGGGGTTCGATCCCCCTTATCTCCACCAAAATCGACAAGGTTCAATAGAACCTTGTCGATTTTACTTTTTCACTATTTACTTATCACTTTTTCACAAACTCTTGTAGATGATAAAAAGACCAAGTCGTAAGGGTGGTACCCCAAAGGACAACGAATAACAATTGATCCCCACCGATTACTGGTGGGGATTTATTATTAAATTTATCTTGACATTCCAATGGAATTATGGTAGAATTCTATTAGAATTTATCGGGAGGTATAGTATGAATTACGACAATATAATATTAGAATTACTCGACAGAATAAAAATACTCGAAGATCAGGTTATGACTTTGATGGAAAAAGATCAAAAGAAACCGGCATTGATTAACAAGATAAGCACAGGAGATATTAGAGATTATATCGATGAATGTAAAACGGTTGCACGAAATGAATGTAAATCCAATCTTGTTTTAGTAGCAGGAGATATTCATCGTGAAATGAAGTTGAAATCCTCCATGCCAATGGTTTGTAATGCAATGAGACAGTGTATGAGCGACAAAGATATAGTCTTGTATGAAACTGCTAGTGGATATTCTTCCACTTTAAAAATAGAATATAAGCTTTAAGTGCAGGTGATTTTTATGAAAAGAAAAGCAAGAGGAATAGGTTTGTTTATCGGTGGAGTGTTTTATGGATTGATACGAGGAATTTTTTTCAAAAATAAATATTAAGGAGTAAATATTATGAATGTTGAAATTGTTTGGAATAATATCAAGCGTTATGAGGGCGAAGAGTTTTTTAAAATAAAAGGTGGAGAATATACATATACAGTTTGTGATGATGTGATATTTGTTGATGGAATTAAAGT
>CAYLYC010000167.1:0-2906 GCA_964387715.1 uncultured Eubacteriales bacterium
TCCGTCATTTGCTACGCAAATGCCACCTCCCTCGTCAGAGGGAGGCAGGGAAACCAGCGTCCCATTTGTATATGTCAATACATCAGGCGGTTACAAAAAACGGGCGAGCAATGCTCGCCCCTACGATGGGGAGGCAGGGGAAAACAGCAGCCCATTGGTATATGTCAACACATCAGGCGGTCACCGAATAGGAATGTATTAAAATATCAATCGTGCCGCAGGCACACCGTAATGATTCATCATGCATTATTCAATATTCATTAAAGAAACGGTCGCCCCTACCTTCTTTCGGCTGGTTTTCGTTATACAACAAAGCCGAGAAACCACAGATGTTTCTCGGCTTTTCGTATTTACAGCATCAATTGTTCCCCTTGTTCTTCGGCTTGCATATAACTGCCGGCAGAAGGCAAGGTTCTGGTGCGGTAACGGTGGGGTTTCATCAGCATACCGTCTGTGTAAGGTTCTACCTTTAACAGGCGATGCCCCCGTTTTTGGGTCATGACCGCCACCCCTTGGGTGTTCTTGGTGGTTTTTGCCATGATGGCGGCAGAGTTGAACAGCAACATTCTGCCATTGGAGGAAGTGAGCAAAAACTCCCCTTCTTCTTTTGCGTATTGTATGCCCACAATGGGTGCTTTGTCAGAATAGGCATTGATCAGTTTTTTGCGATTGGTCAGGGTTTTATACCCTTTCATTTCAACCTTGGCAACCTTGCCGTTTTCAAAGAAGAACAGCATATTGCCAAGATAATCCTTGTCGGTCAGCGCCATATAAATGGGAACCTCTCCGTTATCCATGCCCAATTTACCGGCTACATAATCCCCCATGGCACTGGCTTTGGTTTCGTCAAAGGCGGCCACGGTGGTTTTGTACACCTGACATTGATTGGTGAAGAACAGCAGTTCCATGTTATTGGTGGTATCAAAGGTTTGGAAGATCTCGTCCCCTTCTTTGAGTTTTTGTTCCCCACTCATCCGCAGGGAATTGGGAAGGATCTTCTTAAAGTACCCTTCCTTGGTGTAGAACAGGTGAACGGGATAATCGGGTACTTCTTCCACATAGGGCTCGTCCGCAATATCCTGGGTGTAGATGATGGCGGTTTTCCGCTCCTGGGCATACTTTTTGATAACCTCTTTCAGCTCACCAATAATAATATTCTTGATTTTGGCGTTGCTTTTTAAGGTTTCTTCCAACTCCTGCACTTTTTTCTCCAGGTCATCCAATTCATCCAACCGATTTAAGATATATTCCCGGTTTAAATGCCGCAGTTTGATTTCTGCCACATAGTTGGCTTGAATCTCATCAATGCCAAAACCGATCATCAAATTGGGAATCACTTCCGCTTCGGCTTTGGTATCCCGCACGATTTTCACCGCTTTGTCAATATCCAGCAGGATTTTGGAAAGCCCTTTTAACAAATGGAGTTTATCCTTGGCCTTTTGCAGGTCAAAATACACCCGGCGGCGGACACATTCCATCCGGAATGCGGTCCATTCGGTCAGGATCTCCTTTACCCCTAACACCCGGGGCGAACCGGCGATCAACAGGTTGAAGTTGCAGGCGTAACTGTCCTCCATGGGGGTCATTTTGAACAGTTTTTTCATCAATTTTTCCGGATCAGTGCCCCGTTTCAGGTCAATGGTGATGCGCAGACCCTGCAAACCGGTTTCATCACGAATATCATTGATTTCGGTGATCTTTTTCAGTTTGACCAGATCCACCACTTTTTCAATAATGGCTTCGCAGGTGGTGGAGGGAGGGATCTGGGTGATATCGATGCAGTTGTTCTTTTGGTCATAACTGTACACACTGCGCACCTTAAAACTGCCCCGGCCGGTTTCATAGATCTTGTCCATTTCTTCCCGGTTATACAGCAGTTGTCCCCCACCGGGGAAGTCGGGAGCAGGCATGGTATCTGCCACGTTATGTTCCTCATCCCGGATCAAAGCAATGGTGGTTTCACACACTTCCTTTAAGTTAAAGGAGCAGATCTCACTTGCCATGGCAACGGCAATACCCGAATTGTTGTTGACTAAAATGGAGGGGAAGGTCACCGGCAGCAGGGTGGGTTCTTTCATGGTGGCGTCGTAGTTGTCCACAAAATCCACCGTGTCCTTGTTGATATCCCGGAACAATTCCGCCGAAAGTTCAGCAAGTTTTGCTTCGGTATACCGGGCAGCGGCGGCCTTCATATCTCTGGAATAGGCCTTACCAAAAGAGCCCTTGGATTTGACGTAAGGATGCAGCAGGGCTTCGTTACCGGTGGTCAGACGCACCATGGTTTCATAAATGGCGGCGTCACCGTGGGGGTTTAATTGCATGGTACGCCCCACAATGTTGGCGGATTTGATCGTGCCGCCGTTTAACAGCCCCATTCCGTACATGGTGTACAGCAGCTTCCGGTGAGAGGGCTTGAAGCCGTCGATTTCCGGAATTGCACGGGAAACGATAACACTGATGGCATAAGGCATATAGTTGATTTTCAAGGTATCGGTAACCCCTTGGTCTACGGTGAGACCCGATCCCATAATGGTGGTGTGCAGTTCTGCCAAATTGGGCGTGGCAGATTTGGTTTCGGTTTTCTTTTTTCGCGGTGCCATTTTGGTTCACTCCCCTTTCTTAGGACACGTCGATCATGTCCAGATAATTGGCGCCTTGTTCGGCGATATACTCTTTTCGTCCTGCCAGATCGTCACCCAGCAACAAATCGAACATTCTGGCGGTTTCTTCCGCTTCTTCCGGCATTACCCGAATCAGGCGCCGGGTGGCAGGGTTCATGGTGGTCAGGTTCATCATGTCGGGGTCATTTTCACCAAGCCCCTTGGAACGCCCGATGGTGTACTTTTGGTCGCCAATGATTTCCATGATCTCTGCTTTTTCGCTTTCGTTATAAGCGTAATAAGTTT
>CAYLYC010000168.1:0-2892 GCA_964387715.1 uncultured Eubacteriales bacterium
TTGAAGAAATCGCCGGATATGAAAATCATTGGGGTGACCGGTAGCTACGGAAAAACCACCACCAAATTTATGATCACCCGTCTGCTGGAAGAAGCATATCGGGTCACCGTAACCCCGGAGAGTTATAACACCCCCATGGGCGTGGTGCGTACCATCCGGGAAAAAATGAAACCCGGCACCCAGATTTTCGTGGTGGAAATGGGGGCAAAAAAGGTGGGGGATATCAAGGAGATCTGCGATATCGTTCATCCTGACTATGGGGTGATCACCGCCATCGGCCCTCAACATCTGGATACCTTCCATTCCCTGGAGAATATTATTAAAACCAAGTTCGAACTGGCAGATGCAGTGGCAAAGTCGGAGGGAACCATGTTCCTGAATTACGACAGTCAGCCGGTGCGTACCCGTCCGGTGGAACATTCCCTTTGTTATGGTCTGGAACCCGGTTTGGATGCCTACGCCACCGATATTACCTATACGTCCGGCGGTGCCTCCTTTACGGTGTGTTTGGGAGATGAGCGAATCCCTCTGGAGACTCGTTTGCTTGGGGAACACGCCATATTGAACCTGACCGTTGCGGTGGCGGTTGCCCGGCATTTTGACGTACCGGTTGGGGATATTCAATATGCGGTTTCCACCATGAAGCCCACCCCTCACCGACTGGAGTGCAAAAGTTTCGCCGGCGGCTCTCTCATGATCGACGATGCCTATAACGCCAATCCTGCCGGCTGTTTGGAAGCGGTCAACGTACTGGGTCGGTTTACCGACAAAACCAAGATCATCATCACCCCCGGTTTGGTTGAACTGGGAGAACAGGAATATCAGTGCAATTACGATTTGGGTGTAAAAGCAGGGGAGACCTGCGATACAATCGTGCTGGTGGGTCCCGGCCGCAGTAAACCCATCGCAGATGGGGTGCGTTCCACCGGTTTCCCGGAGGAAAACCTGCATATAGTGGCGTCCTTTAAGGATGCGGTGGCATTGTTGTCGCCCATGCTGGATGAAACCTGTGTGGTGCTGGTAGAAAACGATTTACCGGATAATTATCTCTATTAAGGAGTGTTTGGATATGAAATGGAATTTAGGTGTGTTTTTCGGCGGTGCTTCGGTAGAACATGAAGTGTCAGTGATTTCCGCCCTGCAGGCCATTACCAATATGAAAGGGGAAGAATATAACGTCCACGGTGTTTACATCACCAAGGACGGTCGATTCTTCACCGGTGAGGGCGTAAAGGACATCAAGAATTATAAGGATATTCCGGCGTTGCTTGACCAAAGCACCCAGGTGACTTTGGTGAAAGATGAGGGTCAGGTCAAACTGGTGGAACTGCATCCCCGTCGATTCCGCAAACCCTTGGAAATTGTGATCGATTTTGCTTTCCCCATCGTGCACGGCACCAACTGTGAGGATGGCTCTCTGCAAGGGATGTTTGAGGTGCTGGGTCTGCCCTACGCCGGTTGCGATGTGGTTTCCTCGGCCCTTGGTATGGACAAAGTGCTGTTTAAACAGGTGATGGAACAAAACGGTTTGCCGGTGGTACCGGGGGTTTCCTTCTATGCCCGGGATTTTGTGGCAAACAAAGCCCCTATTGTGGAACAAATTGAGGCATTGGGTTATCCGGTGATCGTCAAACCCGCTAACTTAGGCAGCAGCGTGGGCATTTCCAAAGCGGATAACCAAACCGCTCTGCTGGAAAAAATTCAGTTGGCTTCCTCTTTTGCTCCTAAAATTTTGGTAGAAAAAGCGGTGACCGGTCTGCGGGAGATCAACTGCTCGGTGGTAGGGGACGTAAACCATTGTACCCCGTCGGTTTGCGAAGAACCGGTGATGAGCGATGAAATTCTCTCTTACAGCGACAAATACCAACGGGGCAGCGGCAAGACCAAAAACAGCGGTATGGCAAGTTTGGATCGCCTAATACCTGCTCCCATTGACGAAGAAAAACGGCAGGAGATCTGCGATCTTTCCTGTCGGGTGTTTAAAGCACTGGGGTGCAATGGGGTGGTTCGTATTGACTATTTAATGGATACTGACCATAACAACAAGGTGTATGTAAACGAGATCAACACCATTCCCGGCTCGTTGGCTTTCTATCTGTGGGAAGCGGCTGGAAAATCTTACCCCGATTTGTTGGAGGAGATCATTGGTTGCGGTCAAAAACGGCAACGGCAACGGGAACAGTTGATGTTCACATATGATACCAATATTTTGGCAAACGGTTCTTTCGGCGCAAAGGGTTGCAAAAAATAAGGAGTTGGGGCTGTGAAGGTTACACAATGGATAACAGCGTTACAACAAGGGGATCAATGCGAGACCCTGCAATCCTTGTACTCTCACCATAACACCCAGCGGTATGTGTCGTTGCTTCGGCAATTCCAGACCGAATTTGGGGACGTGCCGGTGCGGAAATTGAATTATAAAATCAATGGTATATAGAAAATCCCCCGACTGTGATCAGCCGGGGGATGGTTTTATTGGGTTATTGGGTTACCGCATCGGTGCGTATGGTGACTTGCTCTAATGACAGCAACTCAATGGTTTCATCCAAATAATCATCGTTGCCATACAATGCGACCATATGATGCATATCGTATTGTTGCCAGTAAATCAACGATGCATCGTCAACAGATGTGTCGTGGTAATAATAGTAATCAATACCGTTGACTTGTTGAGTAAAATGCTTATCAGACGCATTGGCCAGGACGCTTTCTTTGATTTTGTCATATACCTTTTTGATTGCTCTGTCGGCATCGGCAAGAACAAAAATCTGGAGATAACCATCAGGAACTCCGTTTACCGAATAATTGTAAGTTAAACAGCCGCTTGCGGTGTGCAATTCTATTGACTGCAATGAATAAATATCATGATCAGCAGCAATGGTGGGTCTGCTA
>CAYLYC010000169.1:0-2873 GCA_964387715.1 uncultured Eubacteriales bacterium
TACCGGCAAGACCACTCTTTTTAACCTGCTTACCGGCAAGGAACTGCATGACGGCGGTGTTATTGCCAAAGCCAAGGAACTGAAGATCGGTACGATGGAACAGCACGTGCCGGAACATCAGGTGCAAACCGCCCGTGAATGGGTGCTGTCTTGCTTTGAGGAACTGTTGCAACTGGAAGAAACCATGGAGCAGGTACAGGCGTTGTTGGAATCCGGCAGTCAGGATGGGGCGTTGTTGGAGAAACAACATATCCTGCGGGAACGGTATGAACGGGAAGGCGGCTTGTATTTCCGAAGCCGGGTGGATGCGGCGTTAACCGGTTTGGGTTTTACGCCGGAACAAAAAGAACTTCCCTTGTCGGCACTTAGCGGCGGTCAGCGTTCCAAACTGGGATTGGCACGGTTGTTGGTGTCCGGCGCACAGTTGCTTTTACTGGACGAGCCCACCAACCATTTGGATTTGACCGCCATTTTGTGGCTGGAGGAATTTTTAAGAGGGTACGACGGTGCTTTTATCGTTATTTCCCATGACCGCTACTTTTTAGACCGGGTCACCCAACGCACCATGGAACTGGAACATCAGCGCATCCGGGTGTTTGATGGCGGTTATACGGACTATCTTTCTTTCAAAAAGGAACAACGGAAAGCAGAGGAGCATCGGTATGCCCAACAAATGAAGGAGATCCATCGGCTGGAAAACGTAGTTACCGAAATGCGCCGATGGAATCGGGAAAAATCCATCAAACGGGCGGAAAGCAAACAAAAGGTGATCGATAAATTGACCGATGAGCTGGAAAAGCCGGAAAGTGAAGAAGCCACCATCCGCTTTGCCTTTCATGCCCGGCATACCGGCCCTAACGACGTGCTCACCGTACGGGATGCTTCCTTATCCTTTGGGGAACGCGCCCTTTACCAAAAGGGTGAACTGTTGCTCAAACGGGGTGAACGGGCGTTTTTGATCGGACCCAACGGGTGCGGAAAAACCACCTTTTTCAAGCAATTATTAGGGCAGTTACAGGGGGAGGGTACAGTGACCTTTGGCCCCGGTGTCTCGGTGGGGTATTATGACCAGACCGGCGCATCCCTGCACGACGGCAAAACCGTGCTGGACGAGGTATGGGATGATTTTACCCATCTGGATCAAACCACCATCCGTAACGGCCTGGCGGCGTTTTTGTTCCGGGGTGAGGACGTGTTTAAAACCGTAGGCGATCTGAGCGGCGGTGAGCGGGCAAGGATCAGTTTGCTGAAAACCATGTTGGGCGGTCATAATCTTTTGTTGTTGGACGAGCCCACCAACCATTTGGATATCGGCTCCCGAGAAGCGCTGGAGGATGCGTTGTCCGGCTACGACGGTACGCTGTTGATGATCTCCCACGACCGGTATTTCATCAACAAACTGGCGGATCGGGTGTTGCTGTTGACCCCTGACGGTTTACAGACCTTCCAGGGGGATTACGATGCGTTCCTGAAAGCCATGGAACAGCCCCAGCCGGTGACGGCAAAAAAGACCGAACCGGGTGCAGGCGGATTGGATTATAAGGAACGCAAAGCCAAAGAATCCCGGCTGCGGAAACTCCGCACCTCGGTTGGCCGTCTGGAGGAAACCCTGGCGGTGCTGGAAACCCGGGCAGAGGCGCTAAAGCAGGAGATCCAACAACCGGAGGTGTCGGCGGATTATAAACGGGTTATGGAACTGACCGGCGAGTTGGAGCAGGTGCAACAACAAATGGAAGAGGTCACCGACCGTTGGGCAGAGGAGTCCATGCTGCTGGAATCGTTGGAATCACAATAATTGAATCATCGGGATGAAGTCGTGGTGTTACCACGGCTTCTTTTTTTGCACATTTTTATAGCCGGGATGGTAAAAAACGCCTCATAAAAGAACGGGTGTTCCGTTAACGGAGAGTGATTACAAAATTGTTACCTTTTTTAAGAAAAAATTTGCAGGAAACACTTGCAATTCTCAAAGAGTTGCTCTATAATGGGGGAGAAGTGGGGAAAAGTGGTGGACAATGGTTCACCAAACAATTTTTACCCATCAATGAAACCATATCGAAAGGAGGAATACAACCATGTTGCTGGGCACTTATAAACACAGCATTGATGACAAGGGCCGCATTGCAGTACCTGCCAAGTTCCGTGGGGATCTGGGTGACCGTTTTGTGGTGTCTAACGGTCTGGACGGTTGTATCTTCCTTTTTCCCAAGTGTGAGTGGGAACGGTTGGATCAATCCATTCGTTCTCTTTCTTTTAAAGAATCCCGTCAACTTACCCGGTATTTTTATGCCAACGCTGCAGAAGTTGAGGTGGATGCGCAAGGTCGTATTTGTATTCCTCCCGCCTTGCGAGAGATCGCCGGTCTGAAAGGAGCATCGGTGGTTATCGGTGCTTCTAACCGGGTTGAGATCTGGAATCTCAAAAACTGGCAAAATGTTTCTGCCGGTGTACAGGAAGATGACATTATCGATCTGTTAGATAAGATCAATTTTTAATGAGGACTTGTGATGGAATTTAATCATATCCCGGTTTTGTTTCACGAAACCATTGATTCCTTACAAATTAAGCCGGATGGCATCTATGTAGACGGAACAGCCGGCGGCGGCGGTCACAGCGAAGCCATTGCCCGGCGGTTGACCACCGGTCGGTTGATCGCCATTGACCAGGACCCGGACGCGTTAGCGGCGGCAGGGGCAAGACTTGCGCCCTATCCCACCGCCCAGGTGGTGGAGGGCAACTTCGGTGATATGGCATCCATCCTCCGCTCGTTGGGTGTGGACAAGGTGGACGGTGTGCTGTTAGACATCGGCGTTTCCTCTCATCAGTTAGATACCCCCCAGCGGGGTTTTTCTTTTCATCACGATGCGCCGCTG
>CAYLYC010000170.1:0-2860 GCA_964387715.1 uncultured Eubacteriales bacterium
CCCCACCCAATGCGAAGCAGTCACCATGGTGGCGGTTCAGGGCATGGGTAACGACGTTGCGGTTGGCATGGCGGCATCCCAAGGCAACTTTGAGCTCAACGTATTTATGCCGGTGTGCATTTACAACTTCCTGCAATCGGTTCGCCTGCTTGCCGACGCAATCGTGTCCTTTAACAACAACTGTGCGGTAGGCATTACCGCCAACAAAGAAAAAATGCACCATAACCTGCACAACTCCCTGATGCTGGTAACGGCGCTCAATCCCTACATCGGCTATGAAAACGCCGCCAAAACCGCCAAAAAGGCATACAAAGAAAACATTTCTTTGAAAGAGGCCTGCGTGGCGCTGGGATTTTTAACCGAAGAAAAATTCGACCAAGTTTTCCATCCGGAAGAAATGGTGTAATGTAATAGGAGGTAACAAGAAATGACGTTCAGTTATTATCCGGGTTGCACCCTGCGAACCAAAGGGGAACAGTTAGACCGTTACGGCCGACGGTCGGCGGCTGCCCTTGGGGTGCAAATGGAAGAAATTGAAAACTGGCAATGTTGCGGTGGGGTCTACCCCATGGCAAAGGATGAAATTGCCACCAAACTGTCCTCGGTACGGGCATTGGTTGCCGCCCGGGACAAAAACCAGGAGTTGCTTACCCTATGTTCTGCCTGTCACCACGTGTTAAAACGGGTGAATGAGGATATGAAAAAGGACGAAAACGTACAACTGAAGGTAAACAACTACATGGCGTTGGACACCCCTTATACCGGCGAGACCAACGTGATCCATTATCTGGAAATGCTTCGTGACCGGGTGGGTTTTGACGCTTTGAAAAAAGCGGTGGTCAACCCCTTGAAAGGCATGAAGATCGCCGCCTATTACGGCTGTCTGTTGCTCCGTCCCTCCAAGACCATGCAGTTTGACGATCCGGAAAATCCCACCATTATGGAAGATTTTATCCGTGCCATCGGTGCCACCCCCGTGGCGTACCCCTACCGGAACGAATGTTGCGGCGGTTACGTGGCAATGGAAAATAACGGTTACGCCACCAAAAAATGCAATGCCATTTGTACCTCTGCCAAAGAAATGGGCGCCGATGCCATCATCACCGCCTGTCCCCTTTGTATGTACAATCTGGATGCCAATACCACCGAAAACAATCTGCCGGTGTATTATTTCACCCAACTTCTCGCCAGAGCGTTGGGGGTAGAGGAGGATGAAGCATGAGCCATAACAAGGAACTGACCCAACAAGTGATCCGTATGACCGGCATCAACCCCCGGAAATGCATGAAATGCGGCAAATGTTCCGGTGCCTGCCCTGCATACGATGAAATGGAATACCATCCTCATCAGTTTGTTTCCATGGTGGAAAAGGGTAAGATCGAACCTTTGATGGAAAGCAAGTCCATCTGGATGTGCCTTTCCTGCTTTGCCTGTGTGGAGCGTTGCCCCAGAGGGGTAGAACCGGCTTCCTTTATTGAAGCCGCCCGTCTGGCACTCATTCGTCAGCAAGGTAAAAACCATTTGAAAGCCGAAGATATCCCCGGAAAACTCAACGACAAATTGCCTCAACAAGCCATTGTCAGTGCTTTCCGTAAGTATAGTAAATAGTTAGGAAGTGAGTAATTTGCAAAGAATCGGTGTATTTGTTTGTTGGTGCGGATCCAACATTGCCGGTACGGTAGACGTGCATAAGGTTGCCGAAGCGCTGAAATCTGAACCGGGCGTTGTGTTTTCCACCCAGTATCAATATATGTGCTCCGAAGCAGGGCAAACTCTGATCAAGGACGCCATTCGGGATCATAACCTGACCGGCGTTGTGGTATGCTCCTGCTCCCCCCGGATGCACGAGGCCACCTTCCGCAAAACTGCGGCGGCGGCAGGACTCAACCCCTACATGGTTGAAATCGCAAACATTCGTGAGCAATGCTCGTGGATCCATAAAGACATGGAGGTTGGTACCGAAAAAGCCATTATTTTGGGCCGTGCCGCCATTGCCAAGGTGCATTTGAATGCGCCTCTCATCGCCGGGGAAAGCCCGGTGGTCAAACGGGCGCTGGTCATCGGCGGCGGGATCGCCGGTATCCAGACCGCTTTGGATATTGCAGACGCCGGCTTCCCGGTGGACATTGTGGAAAAGAAACCCACCATCGGCGGCAAAATGGCGCAGATCGACAAAACCTTCCCCACCCTGGACTGCGCCGCCTGTATCCTCACCCCCAAAATGGTGGATGCGGCACAACACGATAAGATCAACATCTACGCTTACAGCGAAGTAGAAGACGTAAAGGGCTTTGTGGGTAACTTTAACGTAAAGATCCGCAAAAAAGCCCGTATGGTAGACACCACCAAATGTACCGGTTGCGGCGACTGTGTGGAAAAATGTCCCATGAAAAAAGTGCCCAATGAGTTTAACCTGGGAATGGATAAACGCTCTGCGATCTACATTCCCTTTGCCCAGGCAGTACCCAAGGTTGCCACCATCGACCCCACCGCCTGTATTAAAATGAAAACCGGTAAATGCGGTTTTTGTGCCACCGCTTGTTCTGCCGGCGCCATCGATTACGCCCAACAGGATGAGATCGTGGAAGAAAAATACGGCGCCATCGTGGTTGCCACCGGCTACAACCCCATTAAACTGGACGCCTACGATGAATTTGCCTATAACCAATCCCCCGACGTGGTGACCTCTCTGGAATTTGAGCGTATCACCAACGCCGCCGGCCCCACCGCCGGTAAACTGCTCCGTCCTTCTGACGGAAAGCATCCCCACACCCTGGTGTTTGTACAATGTGTGGGTTCCCGGTGTGACGCCGCCGCTTCCAAGGGCAAATCCTATTGCTCCAAGATCTGCTGTATGTAC
>CAYLYC010000171.1:0-2814 GCA_964387715.1 uncultured Eubacteriales bacterium
AAATAAAAAGACTTTTACCGTACGGTAAAAGTCTTTTTTATATATAGGGTAGAGGTGAGAGGGGGTTTTCCCGGGGGAGAACCCACACTACCTTATTTTTTCCATCAGATCCCTTACCACCACGCTGCCCATGAGCAAACCGGCAGAGCCGGGGACAAAAACCATACTGGCAGGAGGGGCTTTGCCTTCTCCTTCCCAAATGGGCTTTTGAGGAAGTTCGGTGGAATAAACTACCTTGAGTTTTTTGATCCCCCTTGCTTTACACTCCCGGCGCATCACCCGGCAAAGGGGACAGGTGTTGGTCTTGTATAAATCGGTGACCACCAGTTTGGAGGGGTCTAATTTATTGCCGCATCCCATGGCAGAGAGGATGGGGATATTCAACTCATGGGCAATTTCGATCAACCGCAGTTTGGCGGTAACGTTGTCCACCGCATCCACAATGTAATCACATCCGGCAAACAGTTGGGACGGGGTGTTGGTGTCCAAAAACAAAGCCATGGCTTCCGCCTTAACGTCCGGATGGATGCTTTGCAGCCGTTTTGCCATTTCCTGGGCTTTGGGGTTACCCAGGTTATCAAAGACGGCTTCCAATTGTCGGTTGCAGTTGGAAAGGGATACCTCGTCGTGGTCAATGAGCAATAGTTTGCCTATGCCGGAACGGGCAAGGGATTCGGCAACGTAGGAGCCCACACCGCCTACACCGCAAACCGCAACGGTGGCTTGTTGTAATTTGGCAAACCCTTCTTCGCCAATCAGCATTTTGGTTCGTTGGTGCATAACCCATTCTCCTTTTTGTTCAACCTGTTTTTATCAGTGTACCACAAATCTTTCCTCTTGACAATGGGTAAAATGTGTGATATCCTCTATACAGAACAAATGTTCTTTAAGGAGTGGGGAGTCATTTTCATGGAACAGAGAACCGTTTTGCATTGCGACCTAAACAACTATTTTGCTTCGGTGGAATCCATTGGGCATCCGGAATACACCGCCGTTCCCATGGCGGTGTGCGGCAGTGTGGAGGAGCGGCACGGCATTGTGTTGGCAAAAAATGAAAAAGCCAAGGCGCTGGGCATCAAAACTGCCATGACGGTGGTGGAAGCCCAGCGTATCTGTCCGGATCTGTTGATGTTGCCTCCCCATTACGACCGGTACATGGAATATTCCCGTAAGGTGCAGGAGGTGTACCGCCGTTATACCGACCAGGTAGAGCCCTTTGGTATTGACGAGTGTTGGCTGGACGTGACCGGCAGTACCTTGCTGTTTGGCAGCGGAGTGGAGATCGCCCGTGCCATCTCCCGCCAGGTGGAGGAGACCTTTGGACTCACCATTTCGGTGGGGGTCAGTTTTTGTAAGGTGATGGCAAAATTAGGGTCGGATATGGAAAAGCCGAGAGGTATTACGGCTATAAAAAAAGAAGATCTGCCGCAAAAGGTGTGGGGTTTGCCGGTGGGGGAGTTGTTTGGCGTGGGACGTCACACCGTGGAGAAGTTAGGCGGATTGGGTGTTTTTACCATTGGACAGTTGGCAAACACACCGGTGGAGGTGTTGCAGGCACGGTTTGGTAAAAACGGGGTGCAGCTTTGGCAGTTTGCCAATGGGCTGGAGTGTTCTCCCGTTCGCCGGTTTGGGGAAACCGATCCGCCAAAAAGCGTGGGGCGCTCCACCACCTGCCGGGTGGATTTGCACACCAAAGAGCAGGTGCGCCGGGTGTTGGTGGGTCTGGCAGAGCAGGTGAGTGCCCAGTTGCGGAAAAACGGATTATGGGCAACGGTGGTGCATTTATACCTGCGGGACACCCATTTGATTGCCGGGGGGCATCAGCAAAAACTGTCCATCCCCACCCGTCTGGTTCCTTCCATGGTGAACACCGCCATGGAACTGCTGGATCGGTTCTGGAACGGTACCCCTCTGCGTTCGGTGGGGATTTCTGCCGGCGGTTTGATTGCCGGCTCCGTTCCGGTGCAAACCGGATTGTTTTATGATGTGAACCGACTGGACAAAGGGGAACGGCTGGAGGCGAAGGTGGACGAGATCCGCCAAACCATGGGGGAACACGCGGTGGAACGGGCGTCCCAGATGCTCACCCCTTTGCACGTAAAATTGGGCTCCAGTTTCGGTCACGTGCAGTTTTAGGTTGATTTTTCCTCTCATTAGCGGTATGATAAAACCAAAGGAGTGGTTATGATGAAACAACCGACAATTCATCCCTCGGCGTTTGTTGCCCCCGGCGCGGTGGTGCGAGGGGATGTGCAACTGGCAGAAAACGTGAGCGTTTGGTACAATGCGGTGGTGCGGGGAGATACCGCCCCGGTGCGCATTGGGAAAGACAGCAACGTGCAGGATTGCGTTGTGGTTCACGTGGATGCAGGATTCCCCACAGTGATCGGGGAGAAGGTCACCGTGGGACACGGCGCAATTTTACACGGTTGTACGGTAGAGGATGAGGCGCTCATCGGCATGGGTGCCATTGTGCTTAACGGCGCAGTGATCGGCAAAGGCAGTATCGTGGGGGCAGGGGCATTGGTCACCGCCGGTACGGTGTTGCCGGAAAATTCCCTGGCTGTGGGCAGTCCTGCCAAAGTGATTCGCCAAGTCAGCCAGGAACAACGGGCCGCCACGGTGGAAAATGCCCTGCATTACGTGAAAGAAGCGGCGGAATATAAGACGGAAGAACAATTGTAACGGTTGCTTGTGTAGCAAAAAACAACCCGGATGACACGCATCCGGGCTGTTTTGGTTGGCGTCTTTAGGCGTGGAAATACTCCCCGAACAAGAAATTTGCTCGGGGAGTTTGCTGTTGGTGGTATGTTA
>CAYLYC010000172.1:0-2808 GCA_964387715.1 uncultured Eubacteriales bacterium
GACTGAAGGTCAACCTGCCCACCGATAAGATCCAATATGAGGAAGGTTCCTTCCGTTTGCACCAGATCCAAGTGCTTCCTTATTTCGGCACCATTACCGACGGCAGTGACGGCACCATTCTGATTCCTGACGGAACAGGCGCTCTGGTGGACGTAAACGAAACCTCCGAAGCCGCCGTTACATTGCCTTTCTACGGGGCAGATAACAGCTTGTTCACCGAAGAAAACAAGCAGATCGCTGAAAACGCAAAGAATATGCAACAGGCAACCCTGCCGGTGTACGGCGTTGCCAACGGCGATAACGGCTTTGTGACCTACGTTTCCAGCGGTGAAGCGGTTGGTATGCTGGAATGCCATCCCAAATACAGTTACTACCGTCCCTACGCCAGAGTAGGCGGTACCTTTACCATTCACCCCTTTGAGGTGTTTAACTCCAACGGTGCTTCCAGCCAGGCGCAAATGCAAAAATATGCCTCTGATCCCTTTACCGGCAATATCACCCTGGATTATTACTTCGTCACCGGTAAAGACGTGGATTACGTGGATATGGCAACGGTGGTTCGCAACCACGTTTTCGGTAACAGCAAATCCACCGTTACTGACGATTCGGTTCGTTTCTATATGGAAACCTACGGCACTGTAAAACGGATGGAAAACTTCCTGGGCTATGCCTACAACAAATCGGTTGCCTTAACCGATTTGGAACAAGCCCAGATCATGTATGACGGTTTGAATACCAACGGCATCACCAATATCACCGTGCGGTATAAAAACTGGTATAACGACGAATATATCAACAAGATCTCCAATATTGGCGACGTTGACGGCGTCCTTGGCAGTGACAAGGACTTCACCGCCTTTATGGAGTACGTTCAAAGCAAGGGCGGCACCGTGTATGCCAACGTGGAACTGGTGATGGAAAAACTTTCCAAGAGTTTGACCAATGCCACCTGGCACGCAAAATTCATCGACGGTACCATGGTCAACCACTCCGATATGACCCTCTACTCCGAAGGGGTTACCACCACGGTGGATCGCATCGTGGTTAAGAGCGGCAAAATCCTCAAGAAACTGCCCAATATCCTGGAAGATCTCAACGATCTGTCGGTGAAAGCCGTTTCGCTGACCACCGTGGGTAATCAACTGTTCTCCGACTATACCGAGGACGAAGTGATGTACCGTGAATCGGTCAAGGCGGATATGGTTTCCATCATGCAACAGATCAAAGAAGATGGCAAAACCATTCTGGTTGACAAAGGCAACGCTTACGCCCTGCCTTACGCAACCGATGTGATGAACGTGTCCCTGGGTTGCAGTAATCTGTCCTTCGAAAAGACCCAGGTACCCTTCCTGCCCATCGTGCTTCACGGCCAAGTATCCTTCGCCGGAAGCTCCCTGAACCTGACCGACAACTACGATATGCAGTTGCTCAAGAGTGTGGAATACGGCGCAAACCTGGCTTACACCCTGAACTACGCCAAATCCGATATGGTGAAAAACACCAACTATTCCGAATTGTACTCCACCAACTACGATCACTGGTTGGCAAAAGCCACCGCTGACTACAAGCGGGTAGCCGAAGTGCTCAACGGTTGCCAGACCAGCACCATCAGCGACCACACCGAATTGTCCAAAGGGGTTTACATGACCACCTACAGCAACGGCGTTCAGGTTGTTGTAAACTACAATTCCACCGACTATACCTACCAAGGTCAAGTCATCGAAGCAATGAACTTTGCTCGTGTATCAGCATAAGAAGGAGGGGTAGTAAATGTCATTGAAGTTTAACAAAAAAGCAGAAGCTACACAACCTTCTGTTGAAAAACTCACCGATAAAGAAGCTTTGAAGCATACCGAAACCAAACGGCTGAAAAAGCTGGGTTCTCTGGACCTGACTACCCGCCGTAACCTGATGGGCTACTGGTTTGTGCTTCCCTTTGCAATCGGTCTGTTGCTGATCTATCTGCCTGCTCTTTACGAGGCATTCCGGTTCAGTACCCACAACATCATTAAAGAAAGCGGCGCCTATCATCTGGAACAAGCAGCCAAAGGCGGCTGGGAACATTACGATTACGCCATTAACGTAAGCCCCGACTTCCTGCGGGGGATCTGGGAATCCATGTCCTCCATGCTGCTCAACGTTGTGATCATCATCATCTATTCCTTGATCATGGCAACCGTTCTTAACCGGAACATCGCCGGTAAGGGTTTTTACCGTGCCATTTTGTTCCTGCCGGTTATCGTAGCCACCGGTGTTATTGCCAATGCAGAGAACTTTGACTTTGCCACAGCCAATAACGACGGTGCTGTTACCGCCATCGAAACCTCCGGTTCGGTGTCTGCCGGTAGTGTGTTCTCGGATTTTGACATAGAGATCCTACTCATGTCCCTGAACATCAATGAAACGCTAACCAGTATCGTGGTGAGCGCCATCGGCAACCTGTACTCCATCGTAACCTGCTCCGGTGTACAGCTCATCATCTTCCTTGCCGGTTTGCAAGGCATCTCACCCGCCATTTACGAATCCGCCACCATCGACGGCGCAACCTGGTGGGAAGGTTTCTGGAAGATCACCATCCCCATGATCAGCCCCTTGATTTTGGTAAATACCGTGTATACCATCGTTGACTCCTTTACTCAATACGGCAACTCGGTTATGGACAACATCTACGAGTTGATTGGCAGCGGTGACTACGAAGTGGCGTCAGCCCAAGCGTTTATTTACCTGGCGGTGGTCGGTGTCATCATCGGCATCGTCGTTCCCATCATCAACAAGTTTGTTTTCTATGAAAACAAGTAGTCGGAAATA
>CAYLYC010000173.1:0-2778 GCA_964387715.1 uncultured Eubacteriales bacterium
AGCTTTTCACCCATACCCGCAAATTTGATGGGTTTGCCGGTAACCGCCCGGATGGACAGCGCCGCACCGCCCCGGGTATCACCGTCCAACTTGGTGAGGATGACCCCGTTGATCCCCAAGGTTTCGTCAAAGGATTTGGCAACGTTCACCGCATCCTGACCGGTCATGGAGTCCACCACCAACAGAATTTCGTTGGGGTTGACCGCTTCTTTCATCCGGCGAAGTTCATCCATCAATTCCTGGTCCACGTGCAACCGACCGGCGGTATCCAAAATCAGATAATCGTTACCGTAATCCTTGGCGTGAGCCAACGCTTCTCTGGCGGTTTTGACCGGATCTTGGGTGCCTTTTTCAAACACCGGCGTTTCGGCTTTGCCACCCACAACCTTTAACTGGTCAATGGCGGCGGGACGGTAAATGTCACACCCGACCAGCAAGGGGCGATGGCCTTTGGAACGAAGCATTTTGGCAAGTTTGGCGGCATGGGTGGTTTTACCAGACCCTTGCAGACCGCACATCATCACTACGGTAGGTCCTTTGGAAGCGGTGTTGATCCGGGCTTCCTCTCCGCCCATCAGGTTGGTCAGTTCTTCGTTAACGATCTTAACCACCATTTGTGCCGGGGTCAAACTCTCGGTAATGTTTTCGCCAATGGCACGTTGGGTAACGTTGGCGGTAAATTCTTTTGCGACTTTATAGTTTACGTCAGCATCCAAAAGTGCCAGGCGTACCTCACGCATGGCCTCTTTTACATCGCTCTCACTCAGACGGCCACGGCTTCGCATCTTCTTAAACGCTTTTGCCAGTTTATCGGTCAATCCTTCAAATGCCATGGTACGCCCTCCTTACATCATTGGTTTTGTATCCTTTTTGCCAGTTGAATGATCTGTTCAGCCGGCTGTCCGGTTTGTGCCAAACGCTCAATTTCCTCTGCCCAGGATTTGGTTTGCAACAGGGTGGCAGAAAACCCTAATTTTTCCTCGGTTTCACGGAGTTTATGCTCCACCGTCTGGATGGTGTGAAGCACCCCCTGACGGGTGATGCCGTATGCATCCGACAGTTCCGAAAGACTCAGATCCTCGTTATAATACCCGTCAAAGATCTCCCGTTGGCGGGGGCTTAACAACTCGCCGTACAGGTCGAACAAAAAGGCGAGCATCATATCCTTTGCCATGAAGACCATCCCTCCGGGTGTAAACCAAAAATACTTGACACCCGATTATTATAGCAGATAAAACGGGTTTGTCAAGTATTTTTTGAAAAATTATAAAAGAAAGGAAGCAACCCCGGTTACTGGCTGGATTGATCCTCCTGAACCACCGGCTTGGGCCCTTTATTTTTGCGGAGCATGAACCACAAAACGACCATCACCTGCAAAATACCTGCCACGATATAAAACAGATTCACACTGCTGTTATGAATGGGGATGACGGTGATCAGGCACACAAACGAACTCCAGATGAGAGTAGATATGCTTAAAAACCGGGTGATCTTTTGCCACCACAAGCAGGTGAACACAATGGACACGATGGCGTTGACCGGCACGGCGAACAAAAATGCGTACCATCCGGGAAAATCAGGAGCCGCCAGTTTTAACACCACAAAAACGATGGTAGCCACCAACCAAACCAAGCCAAAGGAAAGCAAGGTAACGATCAAATAATTGTGCCGACTGATCCGTCTTGGCTTTTTGGGTTGTTCTGCCAACAGATCGTTCACCGTAATGCCGTAACATTCGGCAATGGAGGTTAACACAAAAATACTGGGCAGACCTTCACCCCGTTCCCATTTGGAAACCGATTTATCAGAATAGTTTAATTTTTCCGCCAATTCCAACTGGGTATCACCGGCAAGTTCACGATAAAAGCAAATATTTTTTGCCAAGCGTTGTTTTAATGCTTCTTCATTTTCAAACACGGGGGTCACCCTCTTTCTCATCTCGATTTTCAAACCCGTTCCATCCATAGCGCACCAGCGACGCCGCAACAGAGAGGATATTCACACATTCGGTGATCACGCCGCCCACGGCATGGAATATACCATTATATAAAAGGCAGACCGGCGACATCACCAGCATCTGACCCAGCCGGAGCAGACGACCGTCCTGATGCCAACAAAGCAGCGTACCCACCATAAACTGGGCGGCCAATAAAATATCCAGCCACACGTATTCCATCAATCCGGCGGCATATTGCCAGGTGTAGCAACCCACCGTTGCCAACAGCACAAAGGCCAGGGTATAACGATTGATGCCTTTTTTGCCCGGCAAGGACAAAAGCACACCCCGTACCGCCGCCAATAGATTTAACAAACACCCAGCCCATGCACCCAACATAAACATATTGACCGCAAACAGAAAGGCGCTGATCATTTGACAGATAAATACGCCCCGATTGGAGCGAAATTGAAACGCCGCAACGCTGACAGCGGCGGCTATGATCCCAATAACCTGGGCAAACAATTCCATAGTATCACCTTTTTGATTTTACCAAATCCCCGGAATGAAGTCAACCACACTTTTTCGAAAAAAGCCGCAAACTTGTGTCTTGACAAACCAGCCGGCTTTGCATACAATGGTGGGACCGCGAGGAAATGGGTATGAAATCCCGGTGAATTGTTTGGAAAAACAGCCAAAGCACCCCGGTAAATTCCCAATTTTTCACTTTTTTTAAAAAAAATAAAAAAAAGGGTTGCAAAACAAATTTTTTATGGTATAATCACCTTGTTGCGAAAAGATGGTGGGTATAGCTCAGTTGGCTAGAGCGCCAGATTGTGGCT
>CAYLYC010000174.1:0-2763 GCA_964387715.1 uncultured Eubacteriales bacterium
CCCGGCGGCAAAAAATTCAAGGCAGCCCAAACCGGCGGTCCTTCCGGCGGTTGTATCCCTGCTTCCTTGATCGACACTCCTGTTGATTACGACTCTCTGATTGCCATCGGCTCCATGATGGGTTCCGGCGGCTTGATCGTTATGGACGAAGACAACTGCATGGTTGACATTGCAAAATTCTTCCTGGAATTTACCGTTGACGAATCCTGCGGTAAATGTACTCCCTGCCGTGTAGGTACTCGCAGAATGTTGGAGATCTTGGAAAAGATCACCGACGGCCGTGGGGAAGACGGGGATATCGAAAAACTGGAAGAACTGGCTCTCACCATCAAAGCAACCTCTTTGTGCGGCTTGGGTCAAACGGCTCCCAACCCGGTACTTTCCACCCTGCGTTATTTCCGGGATGAATATGAAGCCCACATTTACGAAAAACGCTGTCCTGCCGGTCAGTGCAAGAAATTGGCTCGGTTTACCATCGATGCTGACCTGTGTAAGGGCTGCTCCTTGTGCGCTAAGAAATGTCCGGTGGGCGCAATCACCGGCGAGATCAAATCTCCCTATGTGATCGACCAAGACAAGTGCATCAAGTGCGGCGTCTGCATGGATAGCTGTAAGTTCAAAGCCATTTCCAAGAAATAATCAGAAGGAGGACCAGAATTATGATAAATCTTACTATCGACGGCATTGCGGTCAGCGCACCGGAAGGTTCTACCATTCTGGAGGCCGCAAAACTTGCCAACATCAATATTCCTACCCTTTGCTATTTGAAGGATGTGCAACAAATCGGCGCTTGTCGTATCTGCCTTGTTGAAGTAAAAGGCGCAAGAGGTTTGGCAGCGGCTTGTGTAATGCCCATTGCCGAAGGCATGGAAGTTCGCACCAACACCCCCGTGATTCGTGCCCAACGGAAACTCAATCTGGAATTGTTGCTTTCCAACCATAACCGTGAATGTACCTCCTGCGTGCGTTCCGGCAACTGCGAACTGCAAACCCTTTGCACCGAATACGGTGTAACCGAATATCCCTATGACGGCGTAACAAAAGAAGTGACCGTTGATGACTTGTCCCCCTCCATCGTGCGTGACAATTCCAAATGTATCTCCTGCCGTCGTTGCATTGCCGCCTGTAACAAGATTCAAGAGGTTGGCGCCATCGGCGCATCCCAACGTGGCTTTGCAACCGTGATCGGCTGTGCTTTTGAACGCAGCTTGAAGGATTCTCCTTGCATCAACTGCGGCCAATGTATTTTGGCTTGTCCTGTTGGCGCATTGCATGAAAAAGAAAGCGTTGACCTGGTTTGGGATGCTTTGGGCAACCCCGACCTGCACGTTGTGGTACAACCTGCTCCTGCTGTTCGTGCTTCCATCGGTGAAGAATTTGGCATGGAAATGGGCGTGGCACAAACCGGTAAATTGGCTGCTTCTCTCCGCCGTTTGGGCTTCGACAAAGTGTTTGATACCGACTTTGCCGCTGACCTGACCATTATGGAAGAAGGCACCGAGTTGTTGGAACGTCTGAACGACCCCAACGCCGCTCTGCCCATGATCACCTCCTGCTCCCCCGGCTGGATCAAATATTGCGAAACCTTCTATCCCGAATTTATCCCCAACCTGTCCTCTTGCAAATCCCCTCATGAAATGATGGGCGCAGTGGTTAAGAGCTATTATGCCGAAAAGAACAACATCGACCCCAAAAAGATCTTTGTGGTTTCGGTTATGCCCTGCACCGCGAAAAAGTTCGAAGCCCAACGTCCGGAATTGGGACACGACGGCATGGCGGATGTGGATGCCGTTCTCACCGTGCGTGAATTGGCTCGGATGATCAAACAAGCCGGTATTGACTTTGCCCGTCTGCCGGATGAAGATTTTGACGAAGTTCTGGGCGATTCCACCGGTGCCGGCGTTATCTTCGGCGCAACCGGCGGTGTTATGGAAGCCGCTCTGCGTACCGTTTATGAGATCGTAACCGGCAAGACCCTGGAAAAAGTGGAATTCCACGCTGTGCGTGGTACCGAAGGGGTTAAAGAAGCAGAGATCGACCTGGGCGGCAAAACCGTTCGTGTGGCTGTGGCTCACTCCACCGGCAACGCCAAGAAGGTACTGGATGCTGTTAAATCCGGCGAAAAACAATATGATTTCATCGAAGTCATGGGCTGTCCCGGCGGTTGCGTAACCGGCGGCGGTCAACCCATCGTAAACGCCAAGGATCTGATGTATCTGGATGTGAAATCCCTTCGTGCCAAGGCGCTGTATGATGAAGATGCAGGTAAGGAATTGCGGAAATCTCACGAAAATCCCTCTGTGAAGAAGATTTACGATGAGTATTTTGGCAAACCTTGTGGACACAAATCTCACGAACTGCTGCATACCACCTACGTTGCCCGCAAAAAATACGAGTAGTTGTTTGTAGATTTGGCGCAGAACAAAGCGAATGATTTGATTGATTTGGTTGTGTGCAGGGTGTAAACCTTGCACACAACCTTTGTTTATGCACATTCTTTTTTAGGGGTATCCCCTGCGGGGATCATTAAAATTCGCTTTTAGCGGTTTTTCCGCCCTCTCGACGTACCTATGTACGCCTTCGGGTCGGAGAAAACCGCTTCTGCATCCAAATCTACTGCCTGGTCGCTCGGACGTGGCGGTGTTTGAAGCAAGGCGTTTTTTGGTCAAAAAGGCTCGGTCAAGAGCGTGGAAAAATGCAGATTTTTCAATAGAAAACGCCTTTTTGATGTGGGATACGATTTGAGGTGTCAGAAACGGAAAA
>CAYLYC010000175.1:0-2743 GCA_964387715.1 uncultured Eubacteriales bacterium
TGGATGAGCGAAAATCCGCCTTCCCAAAACGGGTTCGGGTTTCAATGTTCACCCTCGGGTGAGCATTGAAACCCCAATCCCAAAGAAAAAAGAGCGTTGACCAGCAACACTCTTTTTTTGATTTTCTATGATTGGGTCTTACCGCACCAATTTTTCTTTCATGGTACGGTCGATATCCCGTTTGGCGTCCCGCTTTGCGGCGTCCTCCCGTTTATCGTACAGTTTTTTACCCCGGCACAGACCCACTTCTATCTTCACCCGGCTGCCCTTAAAATATACCCGCAGGGGGATAAGGGTCAAACCCTGCTGTTTGGTGATGCCCAGCAGACGCATGATCTCCCGTTTGTGCATCAGCAGTTTTCTCACCCGATAGGCATCCCGGTTGAAGATATTCCCTTTTTCATAAGGGCTGATGTGCATTCCGTTGACAAACAATTCCCCATCCTCAATGGCGCACCAGGCGTCCTTCAGGTTGACGCCGCCGCCCCGGATGGATTTGACCTCGGTGCCGAACAGTTCAATGCCGGCTTCCATTTTGTCTTCCACAAAATAATCGTGATGGGCTTTTTTGTTCACCGCAATCACTTTGACCGATTCTTTTGCCAAACTGTTCCGCTCCTTTCCTTCATTATAACAGGTTTCTGCCCTCCAGTGCTCTGGAAAGGGTTACCTCGTCTGCATATTCCAGATCGCCCCCCACGGGAATCCCGTAAGCCAAGCGGGTAACTTTGACCGACAGGGGTTTCAGCAGACGGGACAGGTACATGGCGGTGGCTTCCCCCTCAACGGTGGGATTGGTTGCCATGATGACCTCGGTCACTTCCCCTTCACCCACACGGGTGAGCAGTTCCTTCATTCGCAGTTGTTCCGGCCCTACCCCATCCATGGGAGAAATCACCCCATGAAGCACATGGTACAGCCCGTTATATTCCCGGGTGCGCTCAAAAGCCGCCACATCCCGAGGGTCTTCCACCACGCAAATGGTGGTACGGTCCCGATTGGGGGCGGCACAGATGTGGCACAGATCTCCATCGGTGAGATTTTGACACGCACTGCAAAGATGGATCTTTTTCCGGGCATCCAAAATGGCATCCGCGAATTGTTCCGCCTCTCCCGTTGGGAGATCCAGCACAAAAAACGCCAACCGTTGGGCGGTTTTTTTGCCGATGCCCGGCAACCGTTCAAACTGTTCAATCAGCCGTTCCAGCGGCGCTACCTGATAGTTTGCCATTAAAACAACCCGCCCATACCGGGAAGATTCAATCCGCCGGTGATTTTTTCCATTTCTTCATTGGCGGTATTGACCGCAGTTTCCACTGCGCTGTTCATCGCCGCCATGATCATATCCTGCAACATTTCCACATCATCCGGGTCAACGGCTTCCGGTTTGATGGTAATGGATTTTACCCGGTGTGTACCGTCAATGGTGACCTCCACCATGCCGCCGGAGGTGGCGGTATATTCCCGTTCATCCAAATCGGCTTGTAGTGCTTGGGCATCTTCCTGCATTTTTTGGGCTTGTTTGAGCATTTGGTTCATATTGCTGGGGCCGCCGCCGTATCCTTGAGGTAATCTTGCTTTCATCGTATAAACATCCTTTCGGTATATTATGATTGTTTAGGTCGATCCAGATCGGTTACATCCACCTTGCCCTGCAGTTGCGCCACAAACGCCGCCAGCGGGTCTTGTGATGTTTGCACCGTGTTTTCCTTATAAGGTCCTAACCGATAGATCTTGCCGGTAACCGCTTGAATGGCCTCTTTCACCGCATTGCGGTTTGCCACTTGACGAATCAGATCCACAAACTGGTGATGGGTGGAGCGGATAAGCACAATATCCTCTTTCAGATAAGCATCCGACCCTTTTAAGGTGGCCGCCATCAACCGGTTTTTTGTGGCAAGGGTCTCGATCA
Source organism: uncultured Eubacteriales bacterium (assembly GCA_964387715.1). Taxonomy (GTDB): domain Bacteria; phylum Bacillota; class Clostridia; order Oscillospirales; family Acutalibacteraceae; genus UMGS1484. The sequence goes on from CAYLYC010000175.1 coordinate 1,913, forward strand.
CCTGAGGCCAGGGTGTGAAATAATTAAGTCCCTCTGCCGACTGCTTTGCCGGGGCAGGTGGGCTGACCGGTGCAGGAATGGGTGAGGGCTCTGCCACCGGGTGTTCCTCCGGGTCAGGGGCATCCTCATCGGTAAAGGGGGGCGGCAATTCCTCCCGATACCGTTGCGCCGCATCCTCGTTTTTGCGAATTTGTTGAGCATCCTCCTCTTCCCGCCAGGGCAGATCCACCTTGGGGGCAGGTTTGGGTTCCGGCTGGGGTTGGACAGCCGGTTGCTGCGTTGCCCTTTGGGGAACAGGGATCTGACTTTCGCTATTGGGTAAGGTAAGGGTCAGCAATGCCATTTCCAACTCTACCCGTTGGTTTACGCCGGCACGCATCCGCTCTCTGGCGGTTTGCAGGGCGGTAAGCACCGCCATCACCCGTTCCATGGTAAAGCCCTCGGCGGCGTTCATATAGCCCCGCAGGTCGGCGGGAGAACAAGCAATCAGATTGGCTGGGTTTTCCACCGCTTTTGCCAACATCACGTTGCGGAAATGATGGATCAACTGGTCACAAAGACGGGGTACGTCGCTGGCTTTTTGGTGCAGTGCTTCCACCACCGTCAATGCGCCGCCCATATCCCCTTTTGCCAGACAGCCGGACAGCCGGAACAAATTGTCGTTATCTGCCAGGCCAACGATTTGGTTGACCCGGTCCACCGTAACGGTATCCACCCCGGCACAACGGTCCAAAATGGAAAGCGCATCCCGCATACCGCCGTCTGCCAGACGGGCGATCAAACGGGCGGCATCCTGTTCCAAAACAAACTGTTCTTCCTTTGCCACATATT
>CAYLYC010000176.1:0-2682 GCA_964387715.1 uncultured Eubacteriales bacterium
GCGAACTGTGTTCGCCCGTTTTTTGCGACCTTTGCGGGCGAACACAGTTCGCCCCGACGAATGTAATAAAATAAAAATGTGCCGCAGGCACACCGCAATTTTTCATTCTGCATTTTTCATTTTTCATTTAAGAAACGGTCGCCCGTTTCTTCCACCCAACCACTCCATTCAACATACAAATCGGCAGGTGATACCATGGAAAACTATACCACCCTGGGCGATGTAGGCACAGGGGAATATGAAGAAAAACGCTCCCGGTTTTTAGGGGTTGCCGCCCCGGTGAAATCAGGGTCGGAAGCCGCCGCTTTGGTGGCGAAGATCAAGGCGGAGCATTACGATGCCCGTCATCATTGTTACGCCTACCGTCTGCGGGACGGTACACAGCGGTATGCCGACGACGGTGAACCCCAAGGCACGGCAGGGCTTCCCATTCTGGATGTGCTGGAACGAAAAGGGCTGGTGGATTGCATCATCATCGTCACCCGGTATTTCGGCGGTACACTGCTTGGTACAGGCGGTCTGGTCCGGTCTTATTCCGCCGCCGCCAACGCCGCCCTTGCCGCCGCACCCCTTCTCGCCATGAAGCAGTATACCCGGTGCGCACTTGTTTGCGACTATAACCAGTACGGCAGGGTGGAACCCTTGGTGATGCGGCAGGAGGGTCTGGTGCAGGACACCCGGTTTGAGGATAAGGTGTCCATGGATTTTTACCTGCCCACCCCCAATCTGTCCCCCTTTGCCAAAGAACTGCAGGAACTGACCGCCGGTCAGGTTACGGCAGAGGAAAAAGAACAGTTGTTCTGCGGTTTTGCCAACGGACAATGGTTTTATGAGTAGGATCGTCCCTGGGTGATAACACAAAAAACGCTATATAACAGGGATAATGTGAACGATATTCACATATTCGACATATTTTTACAATATTTGCGGTATGCTTCCCCAAGCATACCGTTTTTTGTTGCAAAAACCACTCTTGTTATATCGGCTCCCCTTGTCAGTAGGGGCGAGCATTGCTCGCCCGCTTTTTCCGTCCTCCGCCAACCAAGGCCGGTTGCGAAAACATCAACCCTCATCGTAGGGGCGAACTGTGTTCGCCCGTTTTTTGCGACCTTTGCGGGCGAACACAGTTCGCCCCTACGAATGCAATAAAATATAAACCGTGCCGCAGGCACACCGTAATTCTTCATCATGCATCATTCGATAAAGAGAAAACAGGCAACCCCCACCCCCACCGTAGGGGCAATCTAACGCCGCAAAAAAACCGCTCCCCGGTGAAGAGGAGCGGTTGATCGGTTGATTTACTTTACCACCGTTTTGTTTTGATTGGAGGTATAGGGGAAGGCGAAATAGGATGTGCCCGGGTTGACGGTGAGGGGTTGTCCGTCGGCGGTTTTGAGCACCAGGGGATTGGTGGCGTCACCCTTTTCCCAGGTGATCTCCTGGCATCCGCCGGCAGAAACATACAGCCCGGTGCCGGAGGTAAACTGGGTATACACGTGGTAATTGTCGCTGTAATAATAGGTATTGGCGTACAGAATAAAGACGTTGTTAAAGCCAACCTGTTCCCCCGAAGCGTAATCGGTTTGGACTTCGCCGCCGATGTTCCGGGTATATTTTCCGGTGGATTGGTCATAAATAAAAGAGGTTTTGTAACTGTAAGACATTTCGTAATCCACCTGGGTGCAAGGGGTGGAGGGGGTTACGATCTCACTGCCAAAGGTCAAGGCGGCAGGGGTGGCTTCCTCATTGGTCAGCCGGTATTCCTCTTTGTTCATGCCCATGAGCAGGTCGTTACCGTTGGTGATCAGGGTATGCTCGGTGGCCAGGCCGTTCTTTTCCCGGCTGCTGTCCCCCGTAACGTAGCCCACGTTATAATCGTCCAGACCGATCTGGCGCATATAGGGTTGGGTATAGGTGCGGTCCACCCCGTGATGGGCATACACCGCTCCCAGACCTTGGGCAAGGTACACAAAGGTGTTCCGGGCACTGCGGATGGTGCCGATGCGGCCTACGTCGGTGACGTCGTAAAACACCGCCATCAGCCGGGTAACGCCCCCTTCTACGTAACATTCAAACACCATGTCAGCATCGTTCAGCCCGCTTTGTACCGGCTGGGCAACGGTGGTGTTGTTGATCATAATGGCGATGGGGCGTTTGTTCAGTTCCCCATCGGTCAGTTCCTTCACGCCGGTCAAGGGATTGGGCAACAGGTTATCCTCGGGCTGGGACACGGTCGATGCCGGTGAGGGTTGAGAGGAAAGGGTAGCCACGTGTTTGTCGCCGCAACCGACGGCGAACACCAGGCAAAGGGTCAAGCAAAAAAGTAGGGCGCGTTTCATTGAGTAGTCATCCTTTTGTGTCGAAATCTGTCTTGTTTCTATTGTACCTTCTGCGGCGGATTTTTTCAACCCCATTTTTCCAAAATGTTATTGACACCGGCGGCAAATTTTGGTAAGATGAATTTGTAAAAGGGAGTAGCTTATGGCGTTGGCCATCGTTTTATCCGTCAGTACAACTCAAAGGGCTTTGAGTTCGGGTAAACCCTGTTGGTAGGAAGCAAGACTTTTGCAGCCGCAGCGCTGTAGAAGTCTTTTTTTATTGGCGGATTTACAACCAAATATGCCTTCCCCTTGAGGTATTCCCCTGTTAGGGGAAATGTCTGCGAAGCAGACAAAGGGGTTG
>CAYLYC010000177.1:0-2678 GCA_964387715.1 uncultured Eubacteriales bacterium
TCTCTCCCTCCGTCATTTGCTGTGCAAATGCCACCTCCCTCGTCAGAGGGAGGCGTGGCATATGCAACGATCCTGTTGTTTTCGTTATACAAAAAAATCCCCCGATAACCGTGTTGGTTATCGGGGGTGCTTTGGTATAAATTTGATTAAACCCGTTTTACGGTCAGGGTAACCGATTGGCCGTTGATATTCCAATCTTTGGTGTAACCCTCGGTGCTGTCGGTTTTGCTGTCAGCCAGTACGTCGCCGGCAATGTCAGCCCAATTCCGATCGATGATCGCTTCAATGGTTTGGTTGCCGGTCACACCGATGAGGATGTGATCCATCACCTCAAAATCCGCTTCCTTACGCATGGTTTGGATCTTGCTGATGATCTCCCGTACAAAGCCCTCTTCCACCAGTTCATCGGTCAGAACGGTGTCAATGGCAACGGTGATGCCGTTATCGTTCACGGTGAAGATGCCCTCTTTTTGTTGGGTCTCGATGAGCAGGTCTTCAGGGAACAGGGTGATCTCACCGTCAGCCAGACCCAGTTTGAGCATTCCGGTTTCATCCAGTTGGGCTTTTGCGGCAGAACCGTCCAGTTCGCCCAGTTTGGTGCGGATCTCACCCAGTTGTTTGCCGAATTTGGGTCCCAACGTCTTCAGTTGGGGCTTGAAGGTGTAGGAAACCAGAGAGGATACGTCATCGGTAAAGGTGACCGATTTGATGTTCAATTCCTCCTGAATGATGTTCACAAAGTATTCCGGCAGTTGGGTGTCGGCCTTCACGGTCATGTTTGCCAAAGGTTGACGGTTTTTCATGTTGGAGCCGTTCCGTGCGGCACGTCCCAGCACAACCACCTTCAGCAATTCATCCATGTTGGCTTCCAGTTCTTTGTCGATTTGAGAAGCATCCACTTGGGGATAATCGCACAGATGAATGGATTCCGGTGCGGTTTTATCCACCGTGCGCACCAGGTTTTGGTAGATTTCCTCGGTCATAAAGGGAATCAGGGGTGCGGCGGCCTTGGCAATGGTGGTGAGAGCGGTGTACAGGGTCATGTATGCGTTGATCTTATCCTCGGTCATGCCTTGTACCCAGTAACGTTCCCGGCAACGGCGTACATACCAGTTGCTCATTTCATCCACAAAATCCTGTAATGCCCGGGCGGCTTCGGGGATGCAGTAGTTTTCCAAATACTTGTCGGTTTCGCCCACTACCGTATTCAGCCGGGATAACAGCCATTTGTCCATCACCGACAGTTTATCGTATTCCAGGGAATACTGGGTGGGGTCAAATCCGTCAATATCCGCATACAGCACAAAGAAGGCGTAGGTGTTCCACAAAGTGCCCATGAATTTCCGTTGGCCTTCGGTGACTGCCTTTCCATGGAAACGGTTGGGCAGCCAAGGAGCGGAGTTGATGTAGAAATACCAGCGAATGGCATCGGCGCCGTAGGTTTCCAGGGCATCAAAGGGGTCAACCGCATTGCCCTTGGATTTGGACATCTTTTGTCCGTTTTCGTCCTGTACGTGACCCAGAACGATAACGTTTTTGTAAGGCGCTTTATCAAAGATCAAGGTAGAGATGGCAAGTAGGGAATAGAACCAGCCCCGGGTTTGGTCAACCGCTTCGGAAATGAAGTGGGCAGGGAATTGAGCTTCAAACAATTCCTTGTTTTCAAAGGGGTAGTGATGCTGGGCAAAGGGCATAGAACCGGAGTCGAACCAGCAGTCGATCACTTCCGGAACCCGTTTCATTTCTTTGCCGCAATGGGGGCAGGTGATGGTTACGTCGTCAATGTAAGGACGGTGCAGTTCGATCTCGTCCGGGCAGTTGTTGGACATGGATTTCAGTTCCTCAATACTGCCGATGGCGTGACGGTGACCACATTCACATTCCCAAATGTTCAGGGGGGTACCCCAGTAACGGTTACGGGAAAGTCCCCAATCCTGCACGTTTTCCAACCAGTCGCCAAACCGGCCCTTGCCGATGCTTTCGGGAATCCAGTTGATGGTGTTGTTGTTGGCGATCAAACGGTCCCGAACCTGGGTCATTTTAATAAACCAGGAATCCCGGGCGTAGTAGATCAAGGGGGTGTCACAACGCCAGCAGTGGGGATAATCGTGTTCAAATTTGGGAGCGGCAAACAGTTTGCCCTCTTTTTCCAAGTCCACCAAAATGGGCTTGTCAGCGTCTTTCACAAACAGCCCGGCATAAGGGGTGTCTTTGCTCATGTTACCGGCGGCATCAACGAACTGAACAAAAGGCAGATCGTATTTTCTTCCCACGTTGGCGTCGTCTTCACCAAAGGCGGGAGCAATGTGAACCATACCGGTACCGTCGGTCATGGTAACGTATTCATCACAAGTGATGTAATGACCCTTTTGGGGCAGACGGGCTACCGCTTCGCCGGTGCAGGGGAACAGGGGTTCGTATTCCTTGTATTCCAGATCTTTACCGGTGTAGGTCTCCAACACCTGATAAGCCGGTGCGTCTTCGGTTGCCAGACCGCCTAACACTGCATCCAGCAAGGGTTGTGCCATGTAGTAGGTGTAACCGTCAGCAGCTTTTACCTTGCAGTAGGTTTCTGCAGGGTGTACGCACAGCGCCACGTTGGAGGGCAGGGTCCAGGGGGTGGTGGTCCATGCCAGGAAATAGGCGTCTTCACCCACAACCTTAAACCGCACGATGGC